>JAFRGU010000290.1 GCA_017433675.1 Clostridia bacterium | reverse complement strand
GGACGTCCCGTATTGGCCACGTCCATCCGCATAATGCCCTGGTCCATCCGGACAATAACATCAATCTCGCCACTGCCCGCAGGCGCAATACCGTGTTCCACGGCGTTCTCCAACACCGGCTGCAGCGTCAGCAGCGGCAAAAGGCAGTCCATCAGCGCTTGATCCGCTTCCCTTCGCAGGATCAGCTGGTCTCCGAAGCGTTCCCGGATAAAGCAGATGTAGGCGTCCGCTACCTCCATCTCCTCCCGGAGCGTCACCAGGCGTTTTCCCCGGCTGGCCATGCTGGCGTTCAGCAGCACGCTCAGGGCACTGACCATCCGGCTCACATTCTCAGAGCCGTCGATACGTGCCTGCCAGTTGATGTCTTCCAGCGCGTTGTTGATGAAATGCGGATTGATCCGGCTCTGCAGTGCCTGAATCTGCGCATCCCGCAGTGCGATTTCCTCCTTGTAGGTTCGGTCCACGAGTTCCTTCAGATGTGTACTCATATCGGAAAACGTCCGTCCAAGCACGCCAAGCTCGTCCTCACCCTTCATGGGCACCGTCACGCCAAACTCGCCCTGTTCGATTTTCCGGGAGGCATCCACCAGCCGGGAAATGGGCCGGGTAAAGCGGCGGTCAATATACCAGGCGATCAGGATCAGGAAGGGAATCAGCAGCAAATACAGCCCGATAAGGACACGCCTGAACTGGCGAACCCGGCCGTACACCTTTTCCCGTGGGATCGTCAGCTCCCAGATCATCGACCAGTCCCGGCTGTCGGAGGCTTCCGTCAGCACCAGGGTCTCCCCGGCCCCATTTTTCAGTTTCTCCGCGGGCAGCACAGTGTTTTCCGTCTCGGCGCCGATCGCTAGCCGCTGTTCGCCTTCCCACTGCGCTGCGACTTCCGTCAGCGGCTTCTGAAGCCGCGCGGCATCGACCTCCAGCACCAGCAGTCCGAAGGAACGCATCTGGGCGTCCAGCAGATTCCGGGCCAGATACAGATGATCCTGCACGGGATAGAAGAGGCACCGCGTGTCCATTTCTGCCCGCATTGCCTGAATCGCTTCCTCTGCCAGGGTTCGGTAGGCGTCCGCAGTATCCGCTCCGCTCCGGTCGTACAGCATCAGCCCGGCCGCTTCGTCCGGCATGTAGATCGCACACCGGCAAAGGGGTTCCCGGGCAAACCGGCGTTCCAGATAGTTCCGGGAGAGGCGGACAAACTCTGCATCGCTCAGCGTACCCTGCGCCCGCTGCGTGTGGGCGCTGAGCAGTTCCCCGTCATAGGTCGCCGCCCGGGAAAGGGTAATCAGGCTGTCCATGTTTTCCGAAACCTGCGCCCAGGCGTCGTCTGCGCTGTCCGTCAGGGAGTCCCTGGACAGCTCCTGCAGGCTGGGCAGCAGCGTCATGATATAACGGGTCAGTATCAGCGCCGGGACCAGCCAGGCCAGGATCACCGTACCGATCATCCTTGCCCGGAGGGAATGCAGAGGCAGCCTGTTTTTCCCGGCCATGCTGTGACTTCCTTTCTGATTGATGGAGAAACGGATGGAGCTTCGGACAGAAAGCATCACGGTCCGGCTCAATCCCGTTCTGCTCCCGTTTTACTGTTCTGAAACGCCGATAAACGCTTCCATCAGATCCGCCAGCCTTGATGCCTCCTGCTGATCCTCCCCCTCTGCGAAGACGCGGATCCGGGGCTCCGTCCCGGAGAAGCGGGCGATCACCCAGGCATCCCGTTCAAAATAGACCTTGCATCCGTCGGCGTAGCTGACGTGATCCACAGTCCGTCCGAAGTCCGGCAGCCGCTTTTCCTCCACCAGCAGCTGATGAATCGACGCCTTCGATTCCTCCGTCAGGCCGTAATCCCGTTCCACCATGGCGCATCGGCCGTAACGGTCGTACATATCCTTCACCAGCACGGAAAGGGATTTTCCGGTTTTGCTGATCATTTCCACCAGCAGGCTGGCGGCATAGAGTCCGTCCTTCCCGAGAATATGGCCGCGCACAGTCAGTCCGCCGGAGGATTCCCCGCCGATCACCGCATCGTGATCTTCCATGCCGGCGGAAATATACTTGAATCCCACCGGTACCTCGATGCATTCCTGCCCCCAGGCCTTCGCGATCCGGTCCAGTAGATGGGAGGTGGCGATATTCCGTACCACGGGTCCCCGCCATCCGCGGTATTCCAGCAGATAACTGTACAGCAGGGCCAGAATTTCATTGGCACTGACGTAACGGCCCTGTTCATCGATCACGCCAAGCCGGTCTGCATCGCCGTCCGTAGCGATGCCCAGATCCGCGTTATGCTCCTTCACCGCCATCTGCAGATCCGCCAGTGTATCCGGATTCGGTGCGGGCAGATGCCGTCCGAAGAAGGCGTCATGCCGGTCGTTGATAACATCAATGTCGCATCGGGCGGTATACAGGATCGTCTGCAGCCCGGTCAGGCTGACGCCGAACATGGGATCCAGCACGATCCGCGGCCGGCGCCGCCGGATCGCCTCGATGTCGATCTGCGCCATGATGGAATCCAGGTAGTCATCCCGGGGATCGATAAACTGGATCCGGCCATCCTTCAATGCCTGCTCAAAGGGCATGTCCTGGATTTTTTCAGGATCCAGGGAGTTGGCCTCCGCGGCAATCCCGTCGGTAAAGGAAATATTCGCGTCCCGTCCGCCCCGGGTGAACAGCTTGATTCCGTTGTACACCGCCGGATTGTGGCTGGCCGTGATCATCGCGCCGTAGGGCAGATCCAGCTTCCGGACTGTAAACATCACCAGCGGTGTGGGGCAGGACAGATTCACAAACCGGACAAAGACGCCCTCCCCCGCCATCACCTCTGAAAACCAGATCGCGGATTCCCGGCTCAGGAAGCGGCGGTCGTATCCGATGCAGATGCCCTGCTCTGCATTGCCCTCCCGCTTCATCTGGCGGGCCAGGGCTGCAGCTACAATACGGATATTCGCCCGGGTAAACTGATCTCCGATAATGGCTCTCCAGCCGCCCGTTCCGAATTCGACCATAATATTTTTCTCCTTTCACACTGTTCCATCTGTCCCTGAAAAATGCTTCCTGCGCACCGGGGAAGCGCTATGCTTTTTCGCCAAGGGCCACCCGCACCTGGTGCGTTCCGCTTTCGAACGCCGGGATGAATTTCGCTTCTGCGCCGTCCACCTCCAGGATCGCCGTGCCCTTCTCCACATGATTGGGGTTTTCCACGGTGATCCGGTATTCCGCACCTCGCCATTTTCGGATCGCCGTAAAGCCGTCCCATGCTGCGGGAATACAGGGATCCACTGTCAGGGAGTGAAATTCCGGCCGGATTCCCAGTATATACCGCGTCGCGGCATAATAGGCCCAGCCCGCGGATCCTGTCATGAAGGGATGCCTGGCCCGGCCGAAAGCAGTATGATCCCGGCCCATGATGAACTGACAATAGGTGTATGGCTCTGCCTGCCGGATTTCCATTTTATCGTTCTGGTTTTCCGGCAGCAGCGCGTCATAGTATTTCATCGCCCGCGAGCCGTTCCCGGTCATGCATTCCGCCACCCATGCCCACGGATTCGGATGGCTGAAAATCGCGCCGTTTTCCTTGATGCCGGGATATACCCGGGAGATAAATCCGACACCGTCGTCCCGTCGCGTGAAGGAAGGCGCGTTCAGCATCAGTCCATAGGGTGTATAGAGCCATTCTTCCACCGCATCGAGCGTGGAAAGCGCCTGCTTCGGATCTGCGGTTCCCGATACAACCGCCCAGGCAGCACTCTCCAGGTGCATTTTCCCTTCCGCTGCGTGCCGGCTTCCGATGGGCCTCCCGTCGGCGGTATAGCCGCGCAGGAACCATTTTCCGTCCCATAGTTCCCGCTGGCAGGTTTCCTTCATCTGTTTCATCAGAGATTCATATTTTTCTGCATCCTCGATTCTTCCGGTATTCCGCGCTGCATCCAGAAAATGGCCCGTGGCCCACACCAGCAGGAAGGCCACCATGGCGCTTTCCCCGCCGCCCAGATTCAGGCAGTCATTCCAGTCCGCCCGCAGCCCTTTGGTAATTCCGTGGGCGCCGACCTGGCTGTATGAAAAATCGAGCCCCCGCTTCATATGTTCCCAAACGGTTCCCGTTCCGCCGTCTGCGAAGGGAATGATCTCGTCCAGGAACGCGCTTTCCCCGGTCTCCCGGACATATTCCACGATCGCCGGAATCAGCCACAGATGATCGTCTGCGCAGGCGTCCGCGATGCCGTGAATCCGGCTTTGGCTGAAAGCCGGCACAACGGTGGGCGACTTGCTGTCCTGAGCTTCCTTCCGTTCCTCAAACCACGCAGGGTCGAACAGATGCAGCCCGTAGCCGGCGCTGACCTGTCCGTGCAGCAGCTGCACCAGGCGGTTCCGGCACCCTTCCGGCTCTGCGCCGGGAATGCACATGGCGTCCTGAGCCGTGTCCCGATATCCGAGCCCCGTGCGTCCGCCAACCTCGATGAAGGAGGAAAAACGCGAGAACAGCACGTTAATTTCAGCCTGATAAAGATTCCAGATATTCAGGCTGCGGCCCATGTTGGCATGGGGAACCGAAACCTGCAGGCTGCCCAGCTTTTCATCCCAGAAACGGCGAAGCTCCGCCATCGCCCGGTCACACTGTTCGAACCCGTATCTTTTTACCGCGGCATCGGCGGCAGCAACGTCCCCACGGCCGAGGAAAAACAGAATCCGCTGCTCCTCTCCGGGCTGAAGAATCAGCTTCCGTCGGATCGCACCCACCGGGTTTCCGCCCAGTTCCGTCGTCCCGGTCAGGTCGCCCCGTTCAATGCCGATGGGATTCCGCTCTGTCCGGTAGGGACCGATGAACGCGTCCCGGGTCCCCTCGAAGCCGTCCGCCGGCTGATCTGTGGTGAAGAATTCGAATTCCCCGTCCTCGTAGTGCAGATCGCAGATCACGGCATTCTGCTCCCACAGGGAGCCGGCGCAGTACAGGCTCATCTGGAAATTCTGATTGTCGAATTCAATATGATGAAAGGAAAACTCCACATAGCCGTATACGCTGATTTCCCGGATTCTCTTACTAACATTCTTCACCCGGACGTCCATTACCTCCACGGGATCGGGAAAATGTTCCTTTTCCCGGGGAATAAACAGAATCTGGGAAGCTTCAATGCCGTGCCGGGCCGCCTCGAAAACCGAGTAGCTCAGGCCATGCCGGCAGCGGTAACCGGAGGGATCCTCTCCGCCTGCCGGCTGCCAGCTGACGGACCAGTATTGCCCGTCCTCATCGTCCCGCAGATACACCCAGTGCCCGGGTCCGTCCGTTGGCAGGCTGTTCGGCCGGAACCTGGTGATCCGTCCGTACTCCGGGGTGTCCAGCCAGCAGTATCCGCCGGCCTGGTGGCTGATCACGGCGCCCATCCGCTGGGTGCCCAGATAATTGGTCATCGGCTGTGGGCAGCTGACGTCCTCAATCACATATTCCCGGCGAACGTCATCAAAGCTTCCGTAACGCATGATGCTCTCCTCCCGCTCACTGTTTCTTCAGGAAAAGCTGCCGCGGGATATTCCCGCGGCAGCCGTTTTTAATTCATTTGGATTATTTGCCCAGGAATGCGGACAGCTGCGCGTTCGCTTCCGTCAGGTATGCATCCATCCCGGCGCCGTTCAGCGCTTCCAGGAAGGCAGGAAGCTCCGTCTCGGGATCCACGGCGCCGCAGTCCAGCGCCAGGGCGTACTGGGCAGCCACGTTGGCCAGCGCGGCCATTTCATTGGCGACAGGCTCATTGTTGAAGATGAAGCCCAGCACCGGCACAGCCTTGCCGGAAGCATAGAATTCCTTGAAGGATTCACGGAATCCCTTGCCCTCAGCCTGGGTGTCCGGCAGCAGGGTTACATTGCCCATGCCGTTGGTCCAGGGGGTATAGTTGGCACGTTCGTCGGTGAAGACTACCAGGCCTTCGTCGTCCAGCGTATAGTGCACGCCTTCCACGCCGTAGTTCATCAGGGTCATGAGATAGGGATCGCTGTTCAGCAGGGCCAGGAACCGGAAGCTTTCTTCGGGATGCTGGGAAGCGCTGTTGATGGCCACCATGGCGCCCTGGGAAACGGTGGTGTCCACATAGGGCTCCGTGCAGGGCAGGAACTGAACCTCGACGCCGCGGGCAATGACCTCGGCGCTGTACTCATAGCCGTAGGCATAGCTCTGGGTGCCGATCAGATAGGCGGCTTCCTTCTGGGCGTTGGTACGGGTGTCGTTCGAAGTTTCGGCCACGGCCAGGGCGGGATTGATGTAACCGGCCTGATAGTATTCCCGCATCTGCTTCGTGAACGCGGCATACTCATCGGTGGCAAACTTGTTCAGCAGCACATTGCCGTATTTGGCGTCAGCCTTGCTTACGTCGGTTGGATCCATGTAATAGCTCAGCAGGTTCACGCTGCCGCTGTCGCCGGTGACGATGATCGTATTGGTAACCATGCGCTCCGCCACAGCCGGCTCCACCAGGAAGGGATAGAAGCTGTCGCCCTTGACTTCCTTGGCCTTGGCGAAGATCTCGCCCCATCCGAAGAAGCCGAGCTTCTGCACGTCCTCAACGGTATAGCCCAGCTCCTTCAGCAGGGTCACGTTGATGTCCCAGGTATTCTGGGTTGCAGTGTCCTTGAAGCCGTTAATGGCATAAATGTGCTTCTCGCCTTCGGGCCCTTCCACCGTCGCGGCCTGCATCAGGGCTTCCGGCAGGGCGGCTTTCAGGGCATTGCCGAACTCGGGATCCTTCTCAAAGTACTCATCCAGGGGCTCAAAGAAGCCGTTCTTTGCGTACGTGTTGAACTCATCCGCGGACCAGCTGCAGGTGAACAGCATGTCGACGTCGCTGTCACCGGTAGCCAGCGTATTGGTCGCCTTCTCGTCGAAATCGCCCCAGGTGCCCCAGATGACTTCCAGCTTCGCACCGACCTTGTCCGCAATGTACTCGTTGACTTTTTCCAGCACCGCGGAATCGTCCGTGACGTTGGAACCGTGGAACATGATGGTGATCGTGGGCAGATCATCGGCATGGGCAAAACTGCACAGGCCCAGGATCAGTGCCAGGGACAGAACCAGACTCAGGAAACGCTTCATGAAAATGTACCTCCTTAAATAATGATGATAGAGTAATATATTGCAGAGGGCTCTCCCTCCGGGGAACGTTTTAACCCTTCACGGATCCCACGGTCAGTCCGGCGACAACGTATCGCTGGAAAAAGGGATAGGCGCAGGCGATCGGCACCACGATGAAGACGACCAGAGCCATCTTCAGCGTCTGGGACGGCAGCTGAGCCGCCGCTTTTGACGCGTCCGCTCCGATCATGGCAGAATTCTTGGCCAGGAAATCCGCGTTCCGCTGCATCCGCATCAGGAGATACTGCAGGGGAATGATCTCCATGTTCTTATTGATATACAGCAGGCTCAGAAACCACTCGTTCCAGTATCCCAGGGCTACCAGCAGCGCGATGGTCGCAATTCCGGGGGTCACGATGGGAAAAACAATCTGGAACAGGGTTCTGTACTCCCCGCTGCCGTCGATCGTAGCTGCCTCGATCAGCTCCGTCGGCACGGAGGTCTGAAAGAATGTTCGCATGATAATAACGTTGAAGGGGCTGAAAAGCATCGGTACGATCAGGGCTGCGTAGTTGTCGCTGAGTCCCAGCACACTCTTGCAGATCACAAAGGTGGGTACCAGTCCCCCGCCGAAGATCATCGTGAAAAAGCTGAGGAAGTTGAAGAAATTCCGCCGCCGGTAATCCCGCCGGAACAGGGGGTATGCATACAGGAACGTGATGAGTACGCTCAGCACGGTTCCGATAACGGTGATCAGAAAGCTGTTGAAATAGCTCCGCCAGAGCTGATCCCCCAGCTGGAAGGTATACTGATAGGCCTGGGAACTCCAGCTCAGCGGATGGAAGCTGTATCCGATCTGCCGGATGCTCTCTTCGCTGGTGAAGCTGATAATGATCACGAACAGAAACGGAATGATGCATAGCAGGGCGAAAATCCCCAGCACAATGTGAAAGCCAGCCTGTGTGCCCTTCCCGAAGCGGTTCAGGGATGCCGTCCGGCCGCGGATTTTCTTTCCGGTTCCGGCAGCTGCTGTTGTCACCTGCGTTTCCTCCTTCCTTTACTCACTCAGAACAGACTGCTCTCGGAATCGATCTTCCGCACCACGGTGTTGGCAGCGACAATGCATATGAGCCCCACCGCGCTCTGCAGAAAACCTGCTGCCGAGCTCATGCCGATATTGTGGGTATTCGCGTATGCCCGGTATACATAGGTATCAACCACCTGCGTCACAGGATACAGCGACCCGGAGTTCTGTGGAACATTGTAGAACAGGCCGAAATCCGCGTTGAAGATCTTCCCTACATTCATAATCAGCAGGATAACAATCATCGTCCGGATATTGGGCAGGGTCACATGCCATACCTGCTGCCATTTGGTCGCTCCGTCCACGGCCGCAGCCTCATACTGGGTCGTGTCGATACCGGTGATGGCGGCCAGGTACAGTACAGAGGAATACCCGATGTTCTTCCACAGGTTGCACAAGGTCAGAATCAGCGGCCACCATCGGGTTTCATGATAAAAGTTGGTCACCGCTCCGCCGGAGGCTTTCTGCATCGCCGGAATCATGCCGCTGGTCGGATCCAGAAAAGCCAGGACGAAGTAGCTCGCCACCACCCAGCTCAGAAAGTAGGGAAAAAACATCATGGTCTGATAGGTTTTGGCCATCAGCCGGTTGGTCAGCTCGCTCATCATCACCGCGAAGGCCACTGAGATAATCAGTCCAAGAATAATCCACAGGATGTTATATCCCAGCGTATTCCGGATCATGATTGCTGTGTCCGGGCTTTTCAGGAACTGGAAATTGTCCAGCCCGACCCACTTGCTCTTCAGAATATTGTTCCAGAAGGTGTTCGGCCGCTGTGCCTTGTAATTCTTGAAAGCCAGCACAATGCCGAACATTGGCAGATACCGGATCAGCAGAAGCCAGATCGCCCCGGGCAGAACCATTGTGTCCAGCCACAGATTCCTGCGCCGTCCGGCAGCTCTGGATTTCACCGGTTTCCTCGCCGTTTCCGTCTGCTTCACCAGTGTCCGTCCTCCCTTCTGTTGTGCTTTGTTTTTTCTGCTCAGATCTTATCACGCTCCTTCCGGGATGTCATCGTTTCAGCTTGTCGTTTATTGTCTCCGTTTGTCTGATTGAGCACATTTGAGTCCAAAATGATGAAAGCGGAAAAAAGCCTGCATCTGCTCCGGCGATGATGCAGGCTCCCGTCCCGGGTGTTCCGGGAAAATATTATATTGAACTGTGTCCGGCACAGCGATTGACATCTGCCAGCGGGAATCATATAAAGAACAGGACAGGCCACTTGGTATTTCTGAGCTGCTGCTTCGAATCTTCTTTCGATGAAGGTCAGGAAGGATGTTCCGCCGTTTCGGCAATCATTTTCCGGAACGTTTCCCGCATCCGTTCATTCATCTCTTCACAGCTTTCCACATTGATCCCTTTTACCAGCAGATCCGAGTATTCGATCGGATCGCCCACATAAGCGTTGATCCGCCGGAACAGCTTCAGCTTGCCATCCAGATAAACCGGAATGACCGGAACTCTTCCCCGCATCACAATCAGGCTTGTTCCGTTTTCAATCTGCTCCATCTGTCCCTCATGGTGCCGGGTTCCTTCGGGAAAGACCACCAGAACCTTGCCCATTTTGACGGCCTTCATACAGCTCCGCATGGCTTCCATATCCCGGTTATGCCGGTCCACCAGGATACAGTGCAGATCAGTCAGACATTTTTTGAGGAAAGCTGATTTCGCCAGTTCCTTCTTCCCGAGAAAGACGCACTGACTCGGCACCGGCCAGGCCAGTACAACCGGATCCAGCGCATGCCGGTGGTTGCTGATCAGAACGTAAGGGCCCTGCCGGTTCTGCAGTTTTTCCTTCCCGTGATAACGAACCGGCATGATCAGATGAACCAGGAGCCAGGCAAATCCCCGACTGATCCGGTACAGCACAGTATCCTTTTCGCTGACAGCTTCATTGGCCATTTTTCGCTTCCTCCGCCATCCTCAGGATTGCGTCCACCACCTCGTCGAAGCGCATCTCGGTCGTGTCGAGCAGAATCGCATCCTCCGCCTGGCGCAGCGGCTCAACAGCCCGGTTCATGTCCTGCCGGTCCCGTTCGATCACAGCCTGCAGCACTTCCTCGTAGCTTTCCGCACTTCCCTTCTCCCGGTTTTCCTTCCAGCGGCGCTTCGCACGTTCTTCGCTGGAAGCTGTCAGGTAGATTTTGACCGGCGCATTCGGAAGCACGGTTGTGCAGATATCCCGGCCGTCCACCAGCATATCCTGTTTTGCTGCCAGCTCCTGCTGACGCCGGACCATCATTTTGCGGACCTCAGCGTAACGGCTGACAGTGCTCGCAGCCATGCTCACTTCCGGTGTCCGGATCTGACCGCTGACATCCTTTCCGTCCAGCATGGTCCGCTGTCCGCTTTCTCCGTAACCCACATCCAGATCCAGTTTTTCACACAGTTCAGTGACAGCATTTTCATCCTGAAGATCCGTTCCGGTCATCAGCGCCTTCAGTCCCAGTGCACGATACATCGCGCCGGTATCCAGATGCAGAATGCCGAGCCTTTGGGCAACTGCATCGGCGATGCTGCTCTTTCCGGCGCCCACGGGGCCGTCGATGGCGATATTCAGCCGCATTTTGTTTTTCCTCCTTCGGGTTCTTCGGGAATATTATACGCTGCTGCCTGCTTTCCCGCAAGCGCTCTTGAAACTCTCCGCCAAAAAGCTTATAATCATATGTTGTTCTGTGTTTTTCAGAACAAACCCGATTCCGGAAAAGAGGTCCTTCATGAGCTATTCTTTTTTTGCCTATCTGGACCGGCTGAAGCTGATCACGCGCTGGTCGCTTATGCGGAATACCCAGGCGGAAAACGACGCGGAGCATTCCCTGCAGGTTGCCATGATTGCCCATGCCATCGCAGTTCTGGGCCGGGAACGGTACGGCCGTTCCGAAGACCCGGAGCATGTTCTTTCCCTGGCGGTATATCATGATGCCACGGAGGTGATGACCGGGGATCTGCCGACGCCTGTCAAGTATCATTCCGATAATCTGCGCCGCGCCTATAAGCAGCTGGAATCCCTCTCAGCCGACCGGCTCCTGACGCTGCTGCCCGGGGAGCTCCGTCGCTGCTATGCGCCCTATCTGAAACAGGAATCCGGCTATGCGAAGGATATTGTGAAAGCTGCGGATAAAATTTCAGCATATATCAAATGTCTGCAGGAGCAGCGGGCCGGGAATCCGGAGTTCGATTACGCCGCTGAAAATATCCGGGCCGCGCTGGACGAAGTGGATTATCCCGAGGTGCAGGATTTCAGGCGTGATTTCCTCCCCGCCTTCGAAATGACCCTCGATGAACTCAATCACCCCTCTTCGGAAGAGTAAAGAATAAGGAGACAAGAAAAATGATGAAAAAGACCCTTTCCCTGCTGCTGGCGCTGAGTCTCATTCCCCTCGCGGTTCTGGCAGAATCCGCGAACGCGGAAGAAGAGGATCTCGTCGTCGAGGAAGTGATCGAGGAAGTGCTTCTGGACGAGGAGAATTCCTTCGTTGATGATGAAACCGGGGAAACCTATGTTCTCTCGGAGGAGGAACAGCAGAAACTCGATGACCTTCTGGAAGATCAGCCGGAGGAAGAGGAAGGAATTGATCCGGATTCCCTGGATCTGAATCCGGACCTCCCGGACCGCGTCCTGAATATTCTACTCATCGGAGTTGACACGCGCAGCCGGGATCCCCGGGAAATCATCGGCCGCGGCGATACCCAGATCGTTGTCTCCGTGGATCGCGAAGCCGGTACCGTAAAGATGACCTCCATCCTCCGGGATACCGTTGTCCCCATCCCCGGCTACCGGAAACAAACCAAGATCAATAATGCCTATCAGTATGGCTGCAACAAGGTCAAGAAAGGTACCGTGGAGGAAAAGATCCGTTCCGGAGCAGCCCTCGCCATGAGGACCATCAATAAGAATTTTGAGCTGAATATCCAGCATTACGTTGCTGTGAATTTTAACGGTCTCGCCTCCGTGATCGATGCCCTCGGCGGGATCGATATTGAGCTGACCAAGGGCGAAGCGTGGTATATCAACAAATATCTGAAGGAGCATCCACCGGCCTATGACAATAAGGCAAAGGGAGAGCGGACGCCCCTGGAGGTCAGGGCCGGCGTCCAGCATCTCGACGGCGTCCAGGCGGTCATGTATGCCCGGACCCGTTCCCTGAAAGGGGAAAACGACTTTAACCGGACAGACCGGCAGCGGCACCTCTTGGATCTGCTGCTGCAGAAGGTCATGCAGGATATCAGTATCGATACCCTCATGGATCTGCTCGATGTCGCTTATTCCTATGCTGATACCAACATGAATCTGGAAACCATGTTCAATCTGGCCATCAGCCTGATTCCGGCCCTCTCGGGTCTGTCCGAATCGGGTGCGGATTCCCTGTTTGATCAGCTTCGGATTCCCGCGGATGATACCTGGAAGTACGGAACGCTTGACGGCTCTTCCGTAGTGATGTTCCGGCGTTCCGCCCGCCCCGCAGAGGATATTCACAATTTTATTTACGGCAGCTATTATTCTGCGAAATAAGAATATGATTATTGATATACATACGCACACCTTTCCGGACAAGATTGCCGGCAAAGCACTCAAAAAGCTGCAGGGCAACTGCCATACAGCGCTTTTTTCGGATGGAACCGCCGCCGGCCTGCGGAAAACGGAAGCAGCGGCGGGAGTCGATCTCGCGATCATCCAGCCTGTCGCAACCTATCCGGAGCAGGTGGTTCCGATTAACAATCATGTGTTGGAAGACTTCGCCGGACAGTCCGGAGAGCCTGCCGAACGTCCGGACGGACTGCTTTCCTTTGCAGCCATGCATCCCGCCTTCGACGGATG
>JAFRGU010000289.1 GCA_017433675.1 Clostridia bacterium | reverse complement strand
GGTCCCATCCGTAATGCTCATCCGCCCACATGCCGACTGCCGGGGTTTCATCCACGATCACAATGCCTTCCCGGTCGCACAGCTGATACATCTCCTCCGCATAGGGATAATGGCTTGTACGGAAACAGTTTGCGTTCAGCCAGTGATAAAGATTGATATCCGTGACATTCAGGCACGGATCCGTCCCCCTTCCGTGGAAGGGGCTGTCCTCATGCTTGCATGGCCCATGGAACCGGAAAGGTCTTCCGTTGATCAGGAAGCGCGTGCCGTCCACCCTGACCTCCCGGATCCCGAAAGGCTGCTCATACAGGTCTTCCCCATAGGTGATCCGGGCAGTGTACAGATAGGGTGTCCCCGGCCACGGTTCCCACAGGCGGGGCTGCCGGATCTGCAGAACGCCCTCCTGCTCTTCTGAGGAAGCAACCGGCACCCCGTCCGCGTCCAGGATCTCCACCCGGATCTTTCCCGCTGTCCCTTCTGTTTCCACACGAAAGCGCACTTCTCCGTTCAGGGAAGGGACCAGCGTGATATCCCGGATATATTCCCGGGGCATTGCCACCAGCCGGACCGGCCGCTGGATACCGGTATAATTGAAGAAATCAAAGGCAGGCCGGTTGATGCCGCGCTCCTGCTGGAACCGCTTTCCGGCCTCCACCGACGGTATGCCGGGGTTGTCGGAACCAAAGAACGCGGTCTGGCCCTCCGTCCCGATCGGCAGCGTGTGATGGCTGATCCGGTTGTCTGTCTCCACCGTCAGCTCCGCTGTCTCTCCCGGTTCCATCACGCCGTTCAGTTCCACCTCAAAAGGCAGGAAGCCGCCCCGATGCGTCGCGATCTCCTTCCCGTTCAGCAGGATCCTCGCGCTGTGGGCGACCGCGTCAAACCGGAGGCATACGCGCATTCCCCTCCAGGCACCGGGAACAGTGATCCTCCTGCGGTATTCCGTAATGCCGGCATAATTCCGGAAGCGCGGGTCCGGGCTTTGGTCATTATAGGAAGCCGGCACGGCGACCGGCTGCCATTTTTCGTCTCCCGGAAACCGGAAGTCCCAGTAACCGCTGAGATCCGTCACCATCCGGGATCTGTTGTTCTGTGGGTACAGTGTGCTCATCGCTTTTTCTCCGTTTCCGCCTTTCAGCTCCACAGCTCCGGATCCCTGCCGCAAAGCTTCATCAGCGCTTCCACCAGGAAGTAATCCCCATAGGTGATATTCGTATGCCGCCCGGCGCCGTCATCATGATAGCTGGCTGTGCAGTGCGTCAGGATCCCGCAGTATTCCCCGCCCAGGTCCGCACAGTGTTCCAGCAGGCCGGTCACCAGCTTTTCCGCAGACCGTTTCCAGGATTCCTCACCTGTCAGCGCTGCCAGTTCCTGCAGGCCGCAGGCTGCAATGGCGCCGGCGATATTGTCCAGGCGTTCCTCATCCGCCGGCTGGCAGAAATCGCAGTCTGTCAGTCCGTCCTCCCGGATGTGTGCCGTGAAATTCCGCGCGATCTTTTCCGCCGCTTCCAGGTATTTTCCGTCCCGCATATGGCGGCAGGCCAGGGCGAACCCGTACAGACCCCAGGCCTGGCCGCGGCTCCACTGGGTCCCCAGCGCATAACCCTGCCCCGGATGCTCCCGCACCCGTTTTCCGCTTTCCGGATCAAGCTCAATAATATGGCTTACCGAACCGTCCTCCCGCAGGAATTCGCGCAGCGTTGTATCCGCGTGGATCTTCGCCACCTGCCGGAACCGCGGATCTCCTGTGTCCCTGCTGGCCCGGTACAGCAGCGTAAGGTTCATCATGCAGTCGATGATTGCGTATCCCGTCCGCTCCGGTTCGTTCCAGGCCCGGATGAATCCCGCCGGATTGAACCGGCCCATCAGCAGCGAAGCGGCATGCAGCGTATCCGTTTCCGCCTGCTCGTCCCCGGTCAGTTTGGCGTCCGCCCCGCAGGAGAGCAGGTACATGAATCCCACGTCGTGGTTCAGCCTGCGAAAACTGCGGAACTCATCCGTCAGCAACTTTTCCACGCGCCGCGCTTCCTCCCGGAAGAATTCGTCGCCTGTCAGCTGCCGCAGCTGCCACATCAGTCCGGGCCAGAACCCGCCGGTCCACCAGCTGTTTCCGTCATAGGGGCTGGCGATCCATTTTCCCGCCTCGCTTTTGTAGGGAATGATCCCGGCTTCAGCCGCTTCCTCCGCGGTTTTCCTGAACTTCCCGGCGATCCTGTTCAGCGCTTCCTCATAACGATCCGGCAAGCTTCCGCACCTCCTCGGGAATGGTTTCCGGTAATTGGTCGCCCGCGTCTGTATATACCGCACAGAGCAGTTCGCTCTCACCCGGCTCCAGCCGGCCGCGCAGCATGGGCAGCACGCACCGGGGCTCCATCAGGTTCGTATTGGGCTCGGTATGGATCACTTCTCCCGCTGAATAACCTTTCAGCGCATAGATTGCGCTCGTTCCCCGTTCACCCGCGGCGCATGCGCCTGTTTCATCCGCGTCTGTCCGGGTGCGGATCCGGTCGCAGGGGCGAGCGCCCGCCCAGTCCTTCGGCACGGAAAAAGCTCCTTCCGCTGTTTCCAGCGGAACTTCCGTCCGGATGACATGCTTTCGCACGTGCCACATGCCCAGTGGAGCGATCACCGTATCGATCGTCACGCCTTCCGTCGGGGACCAGGTAAAGGATACCCGGTCTTCCGCCAGTTCAAAGCGTCCACAGCCGCTGCGTACATGCCACAGGTCCTTCCCTGCCCTTTTGACCGCAAGCATGGAATCGTAGGCGCCCCGGTTCAGGGAAGAATCCTCCTTGGCGACAGAAAAGGCAAACTGGGTGGAATACGCGAACTTCTCGTACTTCTCATCCTCGTGCATATGCTCCCAGGCATGGTTCCCTGCCGTGAAGGCCACTGCCTGGCGGTTCTCCGGATCCCGGGTGATCAGCAGCCGCACCTGCGGATCCAGGAAGCGTTCCGGCGGCAGGTATTCCTCCTCTTCCGCCTGCCAGAAGGGATGGCCTTCCGGCAGCGCCAGGATCCAGAAGGCTTTCATCGCCCAGTAGGGCGATCCCTGGGCATTGTATCCTTCCGCGGCGCAAAGGTTCGGATAGCCGTATCCGACAGTCAGGGCGCCGCCCCGGTCAAAGATCGGCCGGCTGAGCCAGAACCGCAGATTGTTCAGCAG
>JAFRGU010000288.1 GCA_017433675.1 Clostridia bacterium | reverse complement strand
GGCATCCATCATCAACAGCGCGAAGAAGCCGGTGATGACCATCAAGCCCATGGCGGCCGGGCGGACGACTCCCTACGTCGGACTGAATTTCAGCTGGAACACGATCCGGGACTGCGACAGGGTGACGGTCGGGTGCACCCATACGGCCGAAGCGGCGGAGGATATTGAGATCTCCCGGGCGGCGCTGGAGCACCGGTTCCCGAATATTGAAAAACGGGCCAGCCCGAATCAGAATCAGGATGCCTTTGGCAAATAACCGGCGGGAGGGGCTTGCATCAAACCTGCGGGAAAACCCGCAGGTTTTCCAATGAAAGGGAAAACTGGGGGGCTTTCCGATCGCCCCCCAGACCCCCTTCGGCGCAGGATTATAAATTGAATTATGGGAGAGAGGAAACCGGGGACTTTCCGATTGCTCCCCAGCCCTCCTTCGGCTCGGGATTATAAACTGTTTTGAATGATGGAAGAAGGGAAATGCAAATGATGTTTGAGCAGGCTGAAATCGCGAAATGGAAAGCGATGATCGAGGAGATGACCGGGGTAAAAATCCCGGGTGAAATCCGGGCCGCGCAGGAAGCGGGGCTGCAGGTGGACTGGGACGGCGGGGATGCCTGCATTGCGGCGGAGGATACAACAGCCCTGTGCAGAGGGCTTTTCCTGCTGAGCCGGGCGATCCGGGAGAAACAGGGAAGCCTGCATCTCCGGGAGGAGCGGCATTTCGCCCATTGCGGCGCGATGCTGGACATGAGCCGGAACCAGGTGATGACCGTGGCGGCCGTCAAGGAGTGGATGGACCGGCAGGCGGCGCTGGGACTGAACATGCTGATGCTGTATACGGAGGACACGTATGAGATTCCGGAATATCCCTATTTCGGATATCTGCGGGGCCGGTATACCCGGGAGGACCTTCAGGAGCTGGACCGGTACGCCGCGACGCTGGGGATTGAGATGATTCCGTGCGTCCAGACACTGGCGCATATGGCCCAGTACCTGCAGTGGCCGGCGGCCCGGGCAATCAAGGATCAGCCGGATATCCTGCTGATCGACAGCGAGGAAACCTACACCTTCCTGGATACGATGATCCGGACGCTGGCGTCCTGCTTCACCTCCCGGCGGATTCTGATCGGCATGGACGAGGCCCACGGGGTCGGACTCGGGCAATATCTGCTCCGACATGGATACACGGACCGCTTCGATCTGATGAACCGGCACCTGGAGCGGGTGTGCGGAATCTGCCGGAAGTACGGATTCCGGCCCATCATGTGGAGCGACATGTTCTTCCGGCTGGGTTCGAAGAAGAACGACTACTATGATCCGGAAAGCCATGTGCCGGACCGGGTGATCGAACAGCTGCCGCAGGTGGAGATGGCTTACTGGGACTACTATCATGACAGCGAAGCCTTCTATGAGCACATGCTGCAGGAGCATGAACGGATGGGGCGGGGAACCGTGTATGCCGGCGGCGTATGGTGCTGGAGCGGATTCATGCCGAACCGGCAGCTGACCCGGCATACGATGGATCCGGCGCTGCGGGTCAATGCCCGCCGGAGGACGGATACCGTGATCGCGACCTTCTGGGGCGACGACGGGGCGGAAACAAGCTACCGGATGGGCATCGACGGGCTGACGCTGTTTTCAGAGGCCTGCTGGCGGGGGCCGGAATTTGACCCGGCGGAATGCGACCGGATGGCTGAGTGCCTGACGGGGGTACCCACGGAGATCCGGGAAGCCTGGGATGCATTTTATGCGGACGATTATCTGAAGCGGAGCAGCAAACGGCTGCTCTGGAGCGATCCGCTGTATCCCTGCGGCGTGGACGGGGAGCGCATGGAAACGCTGCACCGGGCGGCCGGAAAGGCCATCTGCATACTGGAGACCGCGGCAGAAAACACTGAGAACCGCTATGCCCTTGTTCTGTTCCGGACGCTGCAGGGGAAGATCGAACTCCGGACGGCGCTGCGGAAGGCATACGCGGCGGGGGACCGGGAAACCGTTCAGAAGATCGCGGAGACGGATCTGCCTACGGTGACCGCACTGTATGAGGCGCTGAACGCGGCGCACCGGGCGCTGTGGGAAGCCAGCAGCCGCCGGCAGGGATGGGAAGTGCTGAGCCTCCGGTACGGCGGCGCCATCGGCCGGCTGGAGGACGTCCGGGATGAGCTGGAACGCTGGATCCGGGGCGAGCTTTCCAGTATTCCGGAACTGGACGAGGCGGAGCTGCCGGACGGCAAGGGCGATCTCTACAACCAGATTGTTACGCCGTCCGCTAAGGTGTGGTAAAGGGAAAAGCGCCGAATCAGAACAGATTTGGTTTCACGGCCTCGGAACGCGCATAAAAAAATCTTCTGAAATTTTCTGAAAAGCTGTAACGAAACGAAAAGACGCGCGTCTAATCAATGAGTCTGGACGAAGGGAGGTGAGCAAGTGGACCGGGAACAGACCGAAAAGCTCTATGAAGCCCACTACATGCGGGTGTTCTCCTACGCGATGACGCTGGCGGGAAACCGGACTCTGGCGGAGGAGATCACCCAGGAAACCTTTTTCCGGGCGTTTTCAAAGCATCACGAATTCCGGCAGGAATCGGACGAAGTGACCTGGCTGTGCGCCATCGCAAAGAACTACTTCCTGGATGAAAAACGCCGGGAAAGCCGGACAAGTCCCATGCCGGAGGACACTTCGGTGATTCCGGATACGGGAAAGGGAATTGAGCAGGCGGCCGTGGATCGGGATTCTTCCTTCCGCATTCACCTGGCGCTGCATTCCCTGGAGGAACCGTATCGGGAAGTTTTCGAGCTCCGGATCTTCGGCGAGCTGAGCTTCCGGGAGATCGGCGAGATCTTCAGCCGGACGGAGAACTGGGCCCGGGTCACCTATCACCGGGCCAGACTGAAATTACAGGAAAGGATGGATGCGCAGTGAAGATGGACTGCAATGTGATACAGGATCTGCTGCCGCTGTACGCAGACGACGCCTGCAGCGAAGAGAGCCGTGAGATTGTACAGGAGCACCTGCAGGAATGCGAAAGTTGCAGCCGGATGCTGGAGAAAATGAAGAATGAAGAGATCGAGACGGATCTGAAGGCTGAAAGAGCAGGCGTCATCGCCTACGGCGAGAAGCGTTTCCGGCGGCGGACCGCCACCGTCGGATCCACGGTTTCCGGTGTGTTCATGATTCCGATTCTGGCGTTTCTGGTCATCAATCTGATCTCCGGGACGGCGATGGGATGGTTTTTCATCGTGCTGGCGTCCCTGGCGGTAGCGGCGAGCCTGATCATCGTACCGCTGACGGTGCCGGAGGATAAGGCTTTCTGGACTTTCTGCGCTTTCACTGTCAGCCTGGTGGCGCTGCTGGCGGTGACCTGCCTGGTGACGAGGGGCGACTGGTTCTGGGTTGCGTCCAGCTCAGTGCTGTTCGGGCTGGGGGTCATTTTCCTGCCCTTCGTGGTCCGGGCCAAACCGGTGCAGAAATGGCTGGAGGGAACCAAAAAGGCTGTGGTGGTGCTGGTGGCGGACGCCGTGCTGTTCCTGAACATGATGAACTGCATCCGCCTGCATAACCAGCAGGGGACCGGGAGCTTCCTGCTGGCAGCGGGATGTGCGGCCGGCATTACGCTGCTGGTGCTGAACAGAATGAAGAACGGGAGGGAAAAACAATGAACAGGGACCGGATGATCCGGGGAATCACCATGCTGTGTGCCGCCGTGCTGCTGTGCGCGGTGATCGTCAGCGCCGGCGGGCTGATCGCGAAAGCGGCAAACGGATATGAGCACGCGGAAAAGTATACGGCCGGGGACGCGGAAATCGAAGGGACCGTCAAGAACCTGGAGGTGAACTGGACCAGCGGGAAGATCACCGTGGCATATCACGGGAAGGAAACCGTCGAACTGCGGGAAACCGCGAAGCGCCCGATCGGCGAGGATCAGAAGATGCGGTGGTGGCTGGACGGGGACACTCTGCGGATTCAGTACTGCAAAGCGGGGCTGAACTGGAGCCTTGCAGCGGATCCGGACAAGGAGCTGGTTCTGACCCTGCCGGAGGGCATCGAACTGGACAGCGCACTGTTCAACCTGACCTCCGGCGATCTGATCATCCCAGGGATGCGGACCGGAAATCTGCAGATGACCGCGACCAGCGGCAACCTGAACGCGGAAGCAGAAGCGAATATCTGCATGGCCACGACCACATCCGGCGATCAGCACCTGAAGCTGCAGGGAAAAACGGCGCGCATCCAGACGACCGCCACCAGCGGCAATATCAGGATCGAAGCGGAGGAGGCGGGACAGATTCAGGCTGTCTGCACCTCCGGCGACATGGACATCCGGGCCGGGAAGAATGAGCAGGCCAATCTGAGCGGCACCAGCACCCGTGTGCGCGTCCGGCTGGAGGAAATGAAGCGGCTCAGCGTGAATACCACATCGGGCGACGTGACTGCGGAACTGCCGGAAGCTCCCGGGTTCAGCGCGCAGCTGCAGACCCTCAGCGGGGATCTGGAGACCGGGATGGCCCTCACGAAGCGTGGGAATCAGTATGCATGCGGCGACGGCAGCGGCAGCGTGATGATCAACACCACCTCCGGCGATATCCGGATCATGCCGGTTCAGGATAATCAGATTATCTGAAAAATAAAAACAGACAGCGGGAGCTGCCCATGAAAGGGGAAAACGGTTATGAAGAGCATTATGTCCATTGCGGCCGGGCTGGCCATCGGGTATTTCGTTTATCAGTACATCGTCAGCAACAATAAGGGAACGACGAACGGACGCATCCACAAGAGCGCCCGGGATAAG
>JAFRGU010000287.1 GCA_017433675.1 Clostridia bacterium | reverse complement strand
CTTTCTGAAATAAAAATATGAATTTTTCCGCGGACAGCTGCCGTCCTTCCAAAAAGCGAAAATGACCGGTCACACTGGCACAAAAACAATGAAAAAACGGCCTGTTCCGGACACAAATCAACTTCGCTCTCAAAATGCAACCCGCCTGCCGCGGCTGTTGACGTTATTATAGTAAAAATGGCCGAAAATGTCAATGAAATTTCCATCATTCGGCAAGAAGCAGCGATAAAAAGCAAATATTGAGATACTCCCGTTCCGCGGCCGCCTCCTGAATGCCAGCAGGAAGCTTCCTCAGGAACAACACAGAAACACCCCGGCAACTTGTCAGGGGCCGGAGGGTGGGTTATAATAAACTGGATACCGGTGATGGAGGAAGAAATGAGAAAGATTTTCGGAATAATTCTCCTTTTGCTGATCATCTGCCTGGGGACCGCCGGGGCGGACGTCCGCATCACGGGCGTGCCGGAAACCGGCATGGCCGGCGAGGTGATCGACTTCCGGGTGGAGACGGACGCCCCGGGAGTGACGGTGCTGTACGCACTGGCGCGGAACGGAGAGGACGTATACCGGGCGAAGAAGGAGGACACCCATTTCCAGGCCTCCTTCCGGCCCCGGAGCGAAGGCGAATACACGCTGACGGCCACGGTCGGATACTCCGACGGAACCACGGAGACCGGGACCGCGGCCCTTTCCGTACGTGGCACGGCGGAGGAGCCCGCCCAGGGCCCGGAGAATGTATACAGCCAGAAGGACGGATGGTGGAAGGACAAGGAATACCGGAAGAGCGACCTGGACAACGCGGGATGCGCCATCTTCGCCCTGAGCCACGCGCTGCAGCGGATGGGATGGACCGGGGAGGACATCCGGCCGGAGAACCTGGCCGTCACCTACAAAAAATGCTACACGAAGAACGGGACGGCCAACGCCCGGCTGATTTACGAGGCGAGCCAGGTCTACGGATACACGACGAAAAGCCCGCTGATCAAGGAGGCGGGCGACCTGCGGGACGGGCTGCGGAACGGGGACCTGTACTCCTTCGGGATCGTGATCGGGCACATCGCGCTGATGACGGGGATCGACGAGAACGCGAAGATGGTACGGATCGTGGACAGCGCCCCCAGCGCCACCTTCGAGCGGATCAAGAAGGGAAAAATCTATATCCGGAAGGACGGCGAATACAGGGAGATTTCCGACCCCGGGGAGCTGCCGGGGGCCCGGTACTACTTTGAAACCGGATACTACGGCGGCGCGGAATACTACATGGATCTGAGCTACTGCGCACGGCGGGGCGGACGGCTGATCCGGCCGAGCTGGCTGTTCTACCTCGGGAGCGAGGGAAAGATCGGCGCCGGGGCGGTGGAAATCGGCATCGGGGAAAGCCGCATCAGCATCAACGGGAAGGAACAGACCGTCGCGACCCGGGAGCTGCAGTGGGGCAGCGCGGGTCAGCCGAAGCTGGCCGTCGTGACCGAGAAGAAGAACATCAAAATGGTCAACGCCGACGGGAAGCGGATCGGGACGATCGCGCCCTGCCGGGTGCTGCCCGTGCTGGCGGAAGAGGACGGACGGGTGTACATCATCGACGGGGAGACCCGGGGATACCTGAAGACGGAAAGCATCGAAATCGCGGAGCCCGCCGCGGGCGAAATCCTGAAGGGACAGATCAGCGTCAACGGGAACACCAGCGGGCGGGCCAAGGTGAAGATGCGCTTCGGGCCCAGCGAGAAGCAGAAGATGATCGACAACTGGCGGACCGGGACAGAGGTCACCCTGCTGGCGAAAAGCGGGGAATTCTGGCAGGTTGAGGGCCGGGGCATGCGCCTGTGGGTGCACCAGGACTACCTGACCGCGGACGCGGCGGCGGAGGCCTTCTTCACGGAAACAAACACGGACAGCAGCGGTGCGGAGGACACGGCTCAAGCGGCCGGACAGGAAGAAAACAACGGGGAAGACGGGGAGGACAATCCGGATGGGACGGAAATCGACGCGGGAGAATAAAAGCATCTATCAGATTACGCGGGAAAGCCTCGGGCTGACCCGGGAGAAGGCCGGGGAGCTGATTCCCGGATTTTCACCGGAGCGCATCGAGAAAATCGAGAACGAGCGGGTGCAGATCCGGCCGGACGACGTGAAGCTGATGGCCGAATACTACAAGGCGCCGGGGCTGTGCAACTACTACTGCAGCGAGGAATGCCCCATCGGAAAGGGCCGGACGCCCCGGGTGGAAAGCCGGGAGCTGGTGCAGATCGCCGTGGAAACCATCAACGGGATCAACCGGCTGAACCGGGTGAAGGACCGGCTGCTCGAGATTGCGGAGGACGGCACCATCAGCCCGGACGAATACGAGGACTTCGCCGAGATCCGGGAGACGCTGGAGAAGCTGCAGGTTTCCGTATCCACGCTGCAGCTTTGGCTGGAGCAGAAGATGGCCGAGGGCGAAATCAGGGAGGAGGCTTTCGAATGAACCGGAACGGAACAATCCGGCGAGGAATCATCCTGACGCTGGTCGCGGCGATCCTGATCAGCTGCTGCGGAAGCGCCGGCGCCGAAATTCTCCTGACGCAGGACACGGACGCCATCCTGCCCGACGGGGTGCACCGGATGACCCTGCCGGCCGGCATGATCAGCCTGACGCCCGGAACGGACGAGCCCGACCTGAAGGGCATCTTCCAGCGGGAGCCGGACCTGGAGATGCTGGTATACGCCTACGACGCGCAGGGCGCCACCATCGAGGGAACGGCGGAAAAGCTGCGGAACGCCGGGCGGGACGCCGAGCTCCGCCGGATCGGGGATGAAATCTTCCTCGCTTTCCGGGACCGGGACGACGCCGACAACGCCCCCTGCATCGGATACGCGTACCTTTACGAAGGATGGATGATCGAAATCGCCTTCTTCTACAGCACCAACGAGGCGGGAGAGATGACCAAGACCATCATGGAGAGCTTTCGCGAATGAGCTTCACACATTTACACCTGCACACCGAATACAGCCTGCTGGACGGGGCCTGCCGGATTCCGGCCCTGGTCGAACGGCTGAAGCAGCTGGGCATGACCAGCTGCGCGGTGACGGATCATGGCGCCATGTATGGGGCCATTGATTTTTATACGGCAATGACGGACGCCGGGATCAAGCCCATCATCGGCATGGAGGGCTACGTATGCCGCGACCGGACTGACCGGAGCCCGGCCGGGCGGGAGATGAGCCACCTGATCCTGCTGTGCGAAAACAACACGGGATACAAAAACCTGATGAAGCTGAGCAGCGAAGCCTTCGTGACCGGATACTACTACCGGCCGCGGATGGACTACGCGCTGATCCGGGAGCACCACGAAGGACTGATCTGCTGCAGCGCGTGCCTGAGCGGAGACCTGCCCAAGATGCTGCTGAACGGGCAGGACGAAAGCGCGCGGGCCTACGTCCGGGAGATGCAGGACATCTTCGGGGAAGAGAATTTCTTCATCGAGATCATGGACCACGGGCTGCGGGACGAGAAGACCGTGCTACCGAGGCTGATCGCGCTGGCACGGGAGATGAACGTGCCCCTCGTGGCGACGAACGACTGCCACTACCTGGAGCAGAAGGACGCGGATGCCCAGGAAGTGCTGATGTGCATCCAGACCGGCAAGGTGCTGACGGACGACGAGCGGATGCGCCAGGAGACACGGGAGCTCTACGTGAAAAGCGAAGCAGAAATGCGGGAGCTTTTCAAGAACGTGCCGGACGCCATCGAAAACACGAATAAAATCGCCGAGCGGTGCAACGTGAGCTTCGAATTCGGCAAGACCCGACTGCCGCAATACCCGGTGCCGGCGGGCGAAACGGCCGAAAGCATGCTGCGGCGGCTGTGCCGGGAGGGCATCGAACGGCTGTATCCGGAAGCGAAGGAAGGGGACGAGCCCTGGACCCGGCTGGAATACGAGCTGAACACGATCATCCAGATGGGCTTCACGGACTACTTCCTGATCGTATGGGACTTCATCCACTACGCGAAGAGCCACGGCATCATGGTCGGGCCCGGGCGGGGCAGCGGCGCCGGATCCATCGTGGCCTACAGTCTGGGAATCACGATGCTGGATCCGCTGAAATACCAGCTGCTGTTCGAGCGCTTCCTGAACCCGGAGCGGGTGACGATGCCCGATATCGACGTGGACTTCTGCTACGAGCGGCGGCAGGAGGTCATCGACTACGTGGCGCGGAAGTACGGCGCGGACCACGTGAGCCAGATCATCACCTTCGGCACCATGGCGGCGAAGGGCGTCGTGCGCGACGTGGGCCGCGTGCTGGGTATGAGCTACCAGGAGACAGACGCCGTGGCCAAGGCGATCCCCTTCGAACTGAACATGACCCTGCAGAAGGCGCTGAACATCAGCCCCATGCTGCGGCAGATGGTCGAGGAGCAGCCGAAGGTGAAGCAGCTGATCGACACGGCCATGACCCTCGAGGGGATGCCGCGGCACGCCTCCACCCACGCGGCGGGGGTCCTCATCACCGGGAAGCCGGTGATGGAATACGTGCCCCTGCAGCGGAACGACGAGGTCATCACCACCCAGTATCCGATGGGCACCATCGAACGGCTGGGGCTGCTGAAGATGGACTTCCTCGGACTGCGGACGCTGACCGTGATCCGGGACACGCTGGACATGATGCGGGAGGCGGGCACGGACATCACGCCGGAGGACATCCCGATGGACGATCCGGAGGTCTACGCCATGATCTGCCGCGGGGACACCGAGGGCGTGTTCCAGCTGGAAGGCAGCGGCATGACCTCCTTCTTGACCAGTATGAAGCCCTCCTGCTTCGAAGACATCATCGCGGCCATCAGCCTCTACCGGCCGGGGCCTATGGAATCCATCCCGAGATACATCGCGGGGAAGCAGAACCCGGCGAGCGTACGGTACAAAACCGAAAAGCTGCGGCCGATCCTGGACGTGACCTACGGGTGCATGGTGTACCAGGAGCAGGTGATGCAGATCGTGCGCGACCTGGCGGGATACAGCTACGGCCGGAGCGACCTCGTGCGCCGGGCCATGGCCAAAAAGAAGCACAAGGTGATGGACCAGGAGCGGGAGATCTTCGTCCACGGTATGACGGATGAGGACGGGACGGTGAAGGTTCCCGGATGCATCCGCAACGGCGTGCCGGAGGACGTGGCCAACCAGATCTACGACGAGATGATCTCCTTCGCCAGCTACGCCTT
>JAFRGU010000286.1 GCA_017433675.1 Clostridia bacterium | reverse complement strand
CGTGTCGAAGTACAGGCTGCGGATGTGGTATTCATTGTATTCATCCCCGAACGGATCCCGGTGCAGCACCTGATCCAGGATGCCGCTCAGCACGCAGTACTGCAACTCGTTGATGTAGTATTTCAGCTCGTGCCGCAGGGGAAGGGTGTTCATCGCCACGGCGTCACGCCCCCGCTTCCGTCTGGCAGGCCACCAGCGTCGCGTCATGGACGCCCTCAATGTTGAGCACGTTGGCCACCAGGTCCTGCTTGCTGTCCAGCCGGACCTCAACGGTCATTTCCGCTCCGCTCCGGGTCACCGTCTTGCTCCGCAGCTTCCGCTGCTTCACCGTCCGCCGGAGCAGCTGCGTGATATCCTGCTCGGCATAGTCGTCATAATGCACCACCAGCAGGTACGCGTTCCCTTTCCCCAGGTGCAGGAAGCTCATCAGGAACAGGATGATGCTGATGACCAGCACCACCATCAGCGCATGCACATACAGCTCCGCGCCCAGCAGGATGCCCATCGTCAGCGCCCAGAACATGTACGCGGTATCCATGGGATCCTTCACGGCCGTCCGGAACCGCACGATGCTCAGCGCGCCGACCATGCCCATGCTCAGGGCGATGTCGCTCTTGATGCACATGACGACCGGCGTGGTAATCAGCGTCAGCATCATCAGCGTCATTGCGAACGTCGGGCTGTAAAGCACGCCCCGGTAGCACCGTTTATATACGAATGCAATGATCAGCCCCACCAGGCATCCCAGCGCCAGCCCGATCAGGATTTTCCAGGGGGTCAGGCTCGCAAACTGGTTGGAAAAATACTGGCTCAGGCTCGTTTCGTGCTTCAGCAGGCTGCTGATGCTGTTGTTTGCCGCTGTTTCCATTTTCTGTCTTCTCCTCCTTTATACCGCGTCCGCAGGCATCTCCGGCTTCTCACCGAAGTAAACAACCATCTCGGCGTCCGTCAGTTCAAAAGCATTCTGGGTCAGCTCCCAGAGATAGGTCGGCCGCTTCCGGATGACATTCCGCAGCCGCTCCACCCGTTTCTCCCAGTATCTGTAAGCGCCGTCCACGCTCTTGGGCACCTCGGTGATGACCATCTGGTCGTTTTCCTCGCCCCACCGGGCCCAGTGCAGCTCCATTTCCGGGGTGATCTCTTCCACCAGCCGGTTCAGCAGGCTCAGCATGTGGTCCGTCGTGAAGGTCTGGAAAATCTCTCCGTATTTCCGCAGGTACTTATCCCGGTATTCCGGCACCTTCAGCAGCGTCGTGAAAACGGTGTTGTCGATCCGCTTCTGGCCCATGCCGCCCTGCCGGGTGAAGCTGGCCGGGCTGTCGAATTTGCTGTTGTACAGTCCGTAGTCCGCGTCATACCAGATCCACCGCCATTTGCTTCCGGGCCGCTTCAGCCGGTAATACCGGGTATTGCCGATGTCGCTGTTCCCTACGAACATTTCCAGCGCCATGTATTCAAACAGGTTGTCCACGTCCACATTGTCCAGGATGTACTGCAGATCCTCCGGGTTCTTCCTCGCGTCGAAACCCTTGCCCTTGATCCTGTTGACCATGGCCTTGAATTCCTTGTTCGTTCCGTATTTCAGCCGGCTGCTGCCCTGCAGGATGTCCATCTGGCCAGCTTCGCTCAGGGGCAGCCCCTCATGCTGGGCGACAAAGAACCGGTCCACCCGCTCCCGCAGGTTCATGTGCCCCCAGTAGACCCCGTTCAGATAGACCGCACACGGGCGGTAGGCCTGGTGGATCACCTTCGCGCCGTAGCTGTCCAGCAGGCGGCTTTCAAAGGCGTCCGTGATCCGGGTCCACATGCTCTCGTTGCCCGTATTCCGCAGCACGAAGCTCTTGTATTCCGTATAGGGCCGGTCCGTGAACAGGGCGCCCTCGAAGGTCTTTTTGCCGTAGAGCGATTTCGCCCGGAATTTCATGCTCTTCTGCGGCATGTCCAGGGAGAAGTCGCCCATCGTCCGGACCTCCGCCCCCTGGCTGATCAGGGTGTTCCCGTCCGTCTCGAAGATTTCCACGTGGCACGGATAGGCCGTCCCGGCGTCCTTCATCTTCCGGTATGTCGAGTTCGCAAAGGGCAGCTTGCCCGGCTCCGTCTTCTGGATGGGCCCGTCCGCCAGCATGCCCGTATCAAAATTCCACAGGCTGTCCGGATCCATCACCACGGAAACGACGGTCAGCGTGTGATACGTGTTGATCAGATACGTTCCTGTCAGAATATCGCTGGGCTTCAGGTTCGGATCCGCCGCATAGGCCCTGGCCCGCAGCACGGTCGTGAAGTTCAGCTCCAGCCGCTCCCCGTTATAGGCCGTTGAGCTGCTGGTGGGGTCGCTTCCGTCCGTGGTGTAGTAAACCTGGGTCCCTTCGGGGATGGTGAACTGGGTATATACCGTCGAATAATACAGGCCCGGCTTTTCCGTGAACTGGGGCGTCTCCGCGTATCCGTTGAAACCCTGGCCGTTCTGCTGGAAGGGGGTCGGCGTCTCATAATAAAAAAAGCCCGACATCCCGAGGGTCCGGCCGTAGGAAATATCGGTCCGCTGTTCCGGCAGGATCACCTTGTCCAGGATTCTCCCGGCCGGATCCGTCAGCACCAGAGTCTCGCAGGCCGTCCGGTTGATCCTGAAGCTTGCACGCAGGGTCGCCGTGTCGGTGGAGCCCCGCGTCCCGTCGCACAGAATCACCTTGTACTCCCCCGGGCCGATCCGGGTATCCCTGGGAAACTGCCACTTTCTTCCCCGGGTCAGCCGGTCGCTCAGCCCGTACCCGGACAGGTCCACAATCTCGCTGCCGGAATTGTACAGCTCAATCCAGTCCGTATACTTCGCGCTGGGATAGGTTGCGATGGAATCGTTGCTGGCCAGGACCTCGCTGATGTAGACGCCGGTTTTGTTGATGGCCCGCATGTTGACGTCCATCTGATGGAAGCCCTGGATATTATTCGGCAGTCCGGGGGTCGCGGTCTGGAAAACCTGCAGCGTCCCGCTGTCATTCCGGCCGTAGCTGCAGTCCTCCGCCAGGTTGTCGATCATGACCCGGTCGACGACATGGCCCTGGCTGTCCGCCAGCAGGATGGTTTCCTTCTCCGCACTGATCCGGAAATTCGTATGCGGCACGCCGCTGACCGAATCGATTTTATCTTTTCCGCTGCAGAAGACGACGTAGTACCCCTTCGCCGGGATCGTCGCCCCCTTCGGGAAGCGCCATTTCAGCGGCCGCCCCTCGTTATCGCTCAGCGCATAGTTATCCAGGCTCACGGCGGCATTGGTCGTATTGTAGATCTCGACCCAGTCGCTCAGCTCGTCATCCTCGTCCCGCAGGCCGGTCATCGCGTCCGCCATGACCTCGTTAATCACCAGCGCGTCGCCGGAGACCATGATGCTCTCCCGGTACTGCTGGTGCCCCTCCGGGGTATTGGGATACCCGGGGCTGAACCATTCGACGCTTTTAAACCCCTCGTCTGTCAGGGACCAGCTGTCGTTGCTCCCCAGGATGGGATACCGGCAGCTGTCGATCAGATACGCATTCGGGTCGTACAGGTAAACCGTCTCCCCGACGCTGGACAGTTTGAATTTGGCATGGAAAGGCTCGCCGGGCGTCGCCCGGTTGGTGTTGCTGCAGAAAACAATCACCCGTCCGTCCGCCGGCAGGATAATATCGGGGAACAGGAAACGGATGCTGTCGCTCCGGTCGCTCAGCCCCAGCCCCTTCATGGAGATGGCCCGGTCGCTGCTGTTCCAGAGCTCGACCCAGTCGCTGTAATTCCCTTCCTCGTCCGCGACAGCGGTCCTGTTGGAAGGCATCACCTCGCTGATCACGAGCCCCTCGTACTGGCTCACCATCCGCTCGCCCGCACCGGCTTTCCCGTCCTCGGTGGCGATCGTGTACGTGGCCCGCTGCAGGGGCTCCTTCGGCGTAATCAGCACAATCAGCGCTGCCACCGCCGCAAAGGCCGCCAGCAGCAGGAAATTCATCCGCTGCCTTCTCCGCCGCGCCTTCGTCGCCCGGGAAGCGGACCGCCGCCCGTTCAGACCGTTCGTCCTGCTGTTCCGTTCCACGCCCGCTTCCCTCCTTTCTCCGTCAGGCAATCCGTGTTATGATATCACATCCGTCAGGGGGATGCAAGTGAAGGCCTGTGACAGATCGGCATTACGCTCAGCCATATTGTTGGAGCAGATTCGCATTGGTAACACCGGTGGATAAACACGAAAATGCCCGGTAATTCCCCGGGCGCGGTAATCTTCTCTTTTTCACCGTTACTCTTTGCACCCGCGCAGAAACGCGGTGCTGATGAGGGAGTAAATCAGATACGTGATCAGCGTTCCGAAGCAAACGTCCGACAGGAAATGGTTGGTCATGTGAATCCTGTTATAGCCATAGATCAGGACAAACACGCAAGCCAGCGCGAATGCAGTCAGGTTCTTTCTGCCGCTGTGCTTTTTCATCACATCGGTCAGCAGCGGCAGGGAGAACATCATGCTGGCAATGGTCATGTTGCCGCTGGGCCAGCTTTTGAAGTTGTCGTTGCTGCCCGCCAGGTTCGGGATCATCTGCCACCAGTTGCGGAACTCGCTTTCCGGGTCTTCCAGCGTGATCAGATATTTGTACCGCGGACGGGAAGCAACCTGTTTGAGCCAAAGGTTCACATTGTCCGCGGCAATGCCCGCGATGAGAATCGCCGCGCCGACAGCGATCAGCTTATCAGGATTGCTATCATCCACCAGACGGATTGCCACAAACGGCACCCATCCGTACAGGACAGCCCAGAACAGCCAGCTAAGCACGGACAGGGCCGCGGAGGATTCTCCGGGTGTATAGCCGAAGAACGCGCGGACAGCCTTGCCGTTATAGCTGTTGGAATAGTACACTGCCATGAACCAGCCCAGGATCAGCAGCGTCCAGGCAAGCAGGCGATACCCGTCGCCCTTCTTCTTCAGCCCGGCATACAGGCAGGCACCCGCCGCCGGATACAGGCAATAGGAGAAGTAAGAACCGTAGGTGGCAAAGAACGATCCCAGATCCGTTTTGCTGGCCAGCGCAACATTGATGTCAAAGTCCCGGAAGGAACCGATGACGATTCCCAGTACGCACACCGCGATGACCGACCAGAAACAGGCCACCGGCACCGACATGATGGTTTTCCTGTTCATGAGATTCATCTCCCGCTCAAAAAAAACTGACAGATTCCTTTTTCCCTAGCAGAGCCGTCCTGATTTGCTTCCCAAAGGCGCCGCCCCCGTCACCGGGCGCGCCGGTCCGGGCAAAAGCCATTCTTACATTGAATCTGCAGGGTTTTCATCTCCGGCATCCTTTGTCTCACTGTAGAAGTTTACAATAATTGATGTGAGCAGCGCAACCACAATGAGACCGTAAAGCCCCAGAATAACAGATATAATCCTCCCGGGAATCGTAACGGCTGTTATATCCCCGAATCCGATGGTGGTTACGATTGCGAAACAATACCAAAGCGCGTCACCGAAGGTGGCGATGTTCAATTCAAAATTCGGCAAAACGATGGAAAACGCGGTAATCAGCAGCAGCATACCGAAAAGGATCTCTGCCGCATATGTTTTCCGAATGATCCTGCTCAGCACATCCAGTTTTACCTGGGAAAAAGAAATCCGGGCAATATAATAGAAAATCCGGGGAATTGTCAGTGCCAGTACAACCATAAGCGCGGTCTTTCCGCCAAAGGACAGTCCAAGATCCAGCAGCAGGACGCTGAAAACCCGGAAAGTCACATTACGAACCTTATGATTTTTCACAATGGAAAACAAGTGATCTGCAGCCAGTCCAACCACATGAAGAATCGCGGCTGTCCTGTACACATTGCCATTTTCT
>JAFRGU010000041.1 GCA_017433675.1 Clostridia bacterium | reverse complement strand
CACCTCCAGTTGGATCATACTGGGGTTCAGCTCCCGTCTGCTCGCGATTCGATACATCTTTTTTCCTCCATCCTGGTTACCGGGGATGGTTCACCCGGTGATTTCGTTCATTCATCAAATCTGCATGCATCCCTGATGCCCTCATCAGGATGCGGAAGACATGGCTGAAAGCGTCATGAAGTGCTGGAGAAAACTGAATTGGCTTCTCCGGCGCATTTCCCGTCAGAAAATTGCCGCTCTCAGGGCGTCTGTCCGGTCTTCCTTCTCCCAGGGCAGGTCCAAATCCAGCCGTCCAAAATGCCCGTAGGCCGCAGTCTGCCGGTAAATCGGCCTGCGCAGGTCCAGATCCCGGATGATCGCAGCCGGCCGGAAGTCAAATACCTGCTTCACGGCTTCAGTCAGTCTCTCGTCCGGAACCGTGCCGGTTCCGAAGGTATCCACCAGAATGCTGACCGGCTGCGCAACGCCGATGGCATAAGCCAGCTGCAGCTGGCATTTCCTGGCCAGTCCGGCAGCAACGATGTTTTTCGCCGCATACCGGGCTGCGTAGGCTGCACTGCGGTCCACCTTCGTGGGGTCCTTCCCGGAGAAGGCGCCGCCGCCATGGGGGGCATATCCGCCATAGGTATCAACGATGATCTTCCGTCCCGTCAGTCCTGTATCCCCGGCAGGTCCGCCGATCACAAACCGTCCGGTGGGGTTGATATAATACTTTGTTTCTTTTCCCAGCAGCTCTGCGGGAATGACCGGCTGAATCACATGCTTCAGCATTGCTTCCCGGATTTCACCCTGGGAGATTTCCGGCGCGTGCTGTGTGGAGATCACGATCGTATCCACTGCCACAGGGCGGTCGTCGTCATACACCACGGTCACCTGGGTTTTGCCATCCGGCCGCAGCCAGGGCAGCGTTCCGTTCTTTCGGACCTCGGCCAGCCGCCGGGCCAGCCGGTGGCTCAGTGCGATTGCCATGGGCATCCTCTCCGGCGTTTCGTCGCAGGCATATCCGAACATCATGCCCTGATCGCCGGCACCGGTCTCTCCGGCTTCTTCTTCCCGGCCTTCCAGCGCCTGATCAACACCCTGTGCAATATCCGGGCTCTGGGCATGGATCGCTGTCATGACCGCGCAGGTATTCCCATCGAAATACTTTTCGCTGCTGTCATAACCGATATCCAGGATCACCTTCCGGGCAATATCGTTGAAATCCGCCCACCCCTCGGTGGTGATCTCACCCATCAGGGTCACAATGCCCGTCGTTGCAAAGGTTTCGCATGCCACCCGGGACTGGGGGTCCTGTGCCAGCAGGGCATCCAGCACCGCGTCGCTGATCTGGTCGCACACCTTGTCGGGATGTCCTTCGGTCACGGATTCTGAGGTAAAGAGTCTGCGCATTTTCTGCTCCTTTCGGTTGCCGGAAGGCAGCTCTCTCCGCCCTCCGCAGTCAGTTGTTTTCCTGAATGAAAACCGCCTGGCTCTGCGCGCGAACCAGGCGGGGATTTTTCTTTGAAAATCTCCTTATCTGTCAGCGCTTCCTCCTGAGGAGCGCGCGCGCTGCGGGATTTGGCACCATGCGGTTTCCCGCCGGTTGCCGTGATTTCATCGGGCCCATCCCTCCGTCACTCATGATAAGGTATTCAGTTCGGGGCTTATCATATCTGATCCTGTGGTTTCTGTCAAGCGGAAATTCGGAGCGGAACCGGAAAAACCGGATGGGAATGTCCGCTCAGAAAAAAGAAGGCCCGGAGATAACGCCTTCGAAACCGGCGATCTCCGGAGCCTTTGTATTGATTCATGCTTTTTCTTCCCGGGGAGGAAAAAGCAGGGGTAGACTGAACAGGAAATCTTATTTGATTTCGCTGGTGCAGTGCGGGCAGCGGGTTGCTTTGATGTCGATCTCGCTGAGGCAGTAGGGGCACTTTTTGGTCGTCGGTGCGGCGGGCTTTTCGGGCTTCTTGGTCAGATCCTTGGCCTTGTTCATGGCCTTGATGATCAGGAAGAGCACCAGTGCCGTCAGCAGGAACTCCACAACAACTGCCAGGAAGGAAATAAAAGCGCCTGCGATACCGGTTCCGCCGCCTTCCATCTTGGGCAGCGCATCCAGAACGGGCGTAAGGAAAATATCGATCACTGCGGTCACAACCTTGCCGAAAGCTGCGCCGATGGTAACGCCGACAGCCATATCAACCACATTGCCGCGAAGTGCGAATTCCTTGAATTCCTTCAGAAGTTTACTCATGAGAAGATCCTTCCTTTCCATTCTTGAATTGAGTCATGATACCGTTCAAGCCGCTCCGGATGCCGGGGCCGCTGAAGAGCTTGTTCTGCTTTTAATCGATGCTTCCGGTTTCCTGGAAATATACCGGACAGTCTCTGACGTGCCGGCAGTTTACTTTTTCTTGCCCCCGAACAGATCCGAAATCGCGTTGGTCAGGCCCTTGGTCAGGGTGGAGGTCACCTGGCGGGTGGCCGTGCTGATCGCCGTGTTGGTAATCCGGCCCGCCACAGAATCATTCTTCCGGGCACGCTCCGCCGCTTCCTCACGCAGGGCATCATTCCTGGCCCGGCGCTCAGCGGCTTCCTGCTCCTTGGCTGCTTTGGCGGCCTCCCTGGCAGCCTTTTCCGCATCCTTCTGAGCCTGCAAAGCCACTTTCTCCGCTTCCTTCTGAGCGGCGGCCGCTGCTTTCTGCTGCTCCGCCAGGGCGATCGGATCCATTGTCGGCTGCGCTGCGGGCGGAATCACGGGAGCCTGCTGAACCGGGAACCAGTTGCCGGTCGCGGGGTCCTGCTGCATCAGCATCATCTGCTGCACATACTGACCGGTGGCGGGATCCTGAATCATCACAGGCATCTGCTGCAGAATCGGCTGCTGTACCACGGGCTGTACATAGGGCTGTGCTGCGGCAGGCTGCTGCATGACGGGCGCCGTATAGGCCGGTGCAGCCGCAGGCTGCTGTGCCGCGGGCTGAACCTGGATCGTCGGAACCGGCTGGACGGGTGCCGCCGGGGCTGCCGGTGCCACGGGAGTCATATCCGGCTTCTCCTGTTCGACATACTGTCCGGTGATGGGATCGTAAACCTTGAATGTCTGGCTCATTTTCTTCTGCTCGGTGTTCTCCTGCACCGGCTCAGGGGTCGAAGGGGTAACGGGAATCTCCAGGGTGGGAACATGCTGTATCAGATCCGGAGCCGTATAGGTTACCGGGATCTCCAGGTGTGGGATCTGCGGGGAAAGCACCGGCTCCGGTTCCGTAAAGGGCTCCGCTGGTTCCGGCCAGACAGGTGGCGCTTCCTGCTTCCAGAGGCCTGCCGCAGTTTCAGGCGTTTCCGGCATCTGCGTCCCGGGCGGCGCTTCCTCTGCGTTCTCCGGCAGCCCGTTCTCCGGTTCATCGCCCGTCATGTCCGCCAGTTCCTTTCCGGCGGCCGCCCAGGCCCGCTCCTCGGGGCTCAGCGCGCCTAAATGGCTCTGCGGCGGCAGTACGGTGGTCCGCTCCACGATACCCGGTGCGCCGTCGGCATCCAGACAGGAAACCAGCGCTTCACCCGTCTTCAGGCTCGTAATGGCTTCCTCTGTATCAAACCCGGTATTGGTTCGGAATGTCTGGGCTGCCACCTTGACCGCTTTCTGATCCAGTGGCGTATAGGCCCGCAGCGCGTGCTGAACCCGATTCCCCAGCTGTCCCAGAATGGGCATCGGAATGTCTGCCGGGCTCTGGGTAATAAAGTATACACCCACACCCTTGCTGCGGATCAGCCGCACCACCTTCTCGATCTTGTCCATCAGCGTTCTGGAACAATCGTCGAACAGCAGATGCGCTTCATCGAAAAAGAACACAATCAGAGGTTTCTCCGCGTCGCCCCGCTCCGGCAGCCGCTCGTACAGGCGGGTCAGCATCCAGAGCAGGAATGTGGAATACATCAGGGGATGGGCAAAAAGTTCGTCGGCGGAAAGAATGTTAATGAATCCCCGCTCGTTTTCGTCCAGGGTCATCCACCGGAGAACATCAAATTCATCTTCTCCGAAGAAGACTTTTCCGCCTTCTTCCTCCAGTGTCGCCACCGCCCGCTGGATTGCGCCGATCGTGGTCACGGATACATTGCCGTACTGGAGGGTAAATTCCTTTGCATGCTCGCCCATGAAGATGAGCTTTGACTTGAGTTCTTCCAGCGTGTTCAGGGAATAACCATACTGATCGCAGTACCGGAACAGAATCCCCAGGACGCCGGTCTGAATTTCATTCAGGCCCAGCATCCGTCCCAGCAGCTGGGCGCCCATTCCCCGGACGGTGGATTGAATCTGCTGTCCGTTTCTCCCGTATACATCCCAGAATCTCGTGGGAAATGCGTGATAATCAAACGCTTCCGGATCGATTCCGCATTTGGTCAGTCTTCTGTCAATAGCCTCCGTCCGGGTTCCTGGCTTAACCATCCCGGAAAGATCGCTTTTGATATCACTCAGGAAAACTGGAACGCCCATCTCACTGAAGCCTTCCGCCAGCACCTTCAGGGTAACGGTTTTCCCCGTCCCGGTTGCGCCGGCAATCAGGCCATGCCGGTTTGCCATTTCCGGACGCAGGTATACAGGGCCGCTTTCGCAGGTTCCAATCTGGATTTTTCCATCCTGCAGCATGGCATCCCCTCCGCTCTTCCTTCATTCTTTTTCCTTTTT
>JAFRGU010000285.1 GCA_017433675.1 Clostridia bacterium | reverse complement strand
TGCCCAAGGGGACGAACACACCCAAGCCGGAATACAAGCCCCAGAACGAAGAGGATACCTGGATGACTGCCCGGAACAAATGGCTGCTGGCGCATCCTGAATCCAGCGAGGCAAAGAGCGGCGCGCACATCGGACTTAAAGGAATCAATATTGATATCGCAGAATAATGTCCAAGCAAAGAGCCTGCCGGAATGAGCTTTCCGACAGGCTCTTTCGTTCGCGCCTGCCTGCCGCGTATTTGCCCCTTTTTGAGATGCCGAGCGAATTGACGCTGTAAGCCTCAGATGGTAGAATGCAGGCAGCGGCCGGAGAAGAAATGATTTTCTGCTCCGGGATGAACAGCGAATACAGTTTTGGGAGAACAATGATGAAATACGATTTTGAGACTATGCTGGAACGGCACGGAAAGGACGCCATCGCGGTGGACGCCATCGGACAGCCGGGCGGATTCGCGCCGGCCGGACCAAAGGAAGGATTTGACGCCATTCCCATGTGGGTGGCTGACATGAACTTTGCCACGGCCCCTTCCATCCAGGAAGCCATCCGGAAGCGGACAGATCATCCGGCTTTCGGATACTTCGATCCGTCCGATGCCTACTATGAAGCAATCATCCACTGGCAGGAAAGCCGGAATGGCGTGCAGCATCTGGAAAAAAAGCATATCGGATATGAAAACGGAGTGCTGGGCGGGGTGATTTCCACGCTGAACGTACTGTGTTCCAGAGGAGATCCGGTGCTGGTCCAGTCACCGACATACATCGGTTTTACGAAGACGCTGCAGAACAACGGATACCGGATTGTACACAACCCGATGAAGCAGGATGCGGACGGAATCTGGCGGCTGGATTACGAGGATATGGAGAAGAAGATCGAAGACCATCATATCCACGCGACCATCTTCTGCAATCCGCACAACCCATGCGGACGGGTATGGACCCCGGAAGAAATCCGGAAAGCCATGGAGATTTTTGAAAAGCATGACGTCTGGGTGGTTTCCGATGAAATCTGGTCCGATCTGCTGCTGACCGGGTACCGGCATACGCCGACCCAGTCCGCAAACGAATACGCCCGCCAGCATACAGCGGCGTTTTACGCGCCATCGAAAACCTTCAATCTGGCGGGACTGGTGGGAAGCTATCACATTATCTATAACGAATGGCTGCGGGACCGGCAGAAGAAGGAAGCTTCCCTGAGCGCCTACAACGGAATGAATGTGCTGAGCATGCATGCCCTGACCGGAGCCTACCGGCCGGAAGGCGAGGAATGGCTGGAGCAGCTGCGGGAAACGCTGAGCCGGAATGTGGACTATGCTGTGGATATAATCCGGGAGAAATTCCGGGGAGTCAGCCTGATGAAGCCCGAAGGAACCTACATGCTGTTCCTCCACTGCGAGGAGTGGTGCCGGAATCACGGGAAGAGTATCGGGGAACTGCAGAAGATGGGTACCGACGTGGGCGTAGCCTGGCAGGACGGAAGAATGTTCCAGGATCCCTGGGGAATCCGGATGAATCTGGCGCTGCCCTTCCACAAAGTACAGGAGGCTTTTGACCGGCTGGACCGGTACGTTTTCAACGCAGGGTAAAAGCCGGAGTATGATGGAAAAATAGCGGCCGGATGCGAAAAGCATCCGGCTGTTGCTGTAAATCCGAAAAGATCAGTCTCCGATAACCTGTCTGATGGCGGCTTCCTGCGCAGCGATCACGCGATCGCACCAGTCATCGAATTCGGGATCCGGCTTCTGGCATTCCTCCGGATGGGAAAGAACGTAATCCAGTGCAATCCGGACACCCTGGGAGAAGGGAACATTCGTCTTCATATCCGGAGCGAGCCGCTTGAGCTTTGCATTATCAAAGACGACGGAAACTGATTTATCACCGATAAGGCCGCCCTCAAAATCATAGCCGAAGGGTTTGCCTGCCTTTGCCAGGAAAGCAGCAGAGACATAATATGGTTTCAATTCCACATTCAGCGCGTCAGCAATGGTCTGGTAGATCTGATTCCAGGACAGAACTTCGTCTCCGGTGATCTGGAAGGCTTCTCCAATGGCATGGCGATTACCCATGAGGGCCGTATAGCCAATGGCGAAATCAGAGTTGAAGGTCAGATGCCAGAGAGATGTGCCGTCGCCCTGGATAATCACGGGTTTACCATCCAGCATTCTGCGGATGACCTGCCATGGGCCTTTCGCTCCATGGACGCCCAGCGGAATATTCCGTTCATCATAGGTGTGGCTGGGGCGTACGATGGTTACAGGGAAACCTTCCTCCCTGTACGCTTTCATCAGGACTTCCTCACAGGCGATCTTGTTCCGGGAATACAGCCAGTGCGGATTGGCGAGGGTTGTTCCCTCCGTGATCCGGAAATCCGCAGCGGGCTTATGATACGCAGAAGCAGAGCTGATATAAATATACTGACGGGTTTTTCCGCGGAACAGGCGAATGTCCCGTTCCACCTGATCCGGGGTAAAGCCGATGAACTCACCAATGACATCAAAGAACTGGCCGGACAGCTTTTCCGCTACCGCGGCTTCGTCACTGATATCCGCGATGATCTGATGAACACCTTCCGGAAGAATATGGGAACGGTTGCCGCGATTGAGAAGCCAGACGTCCCAGTCCGTTTTTTCCGCCAGGAAGCGGACGATGCCCGCGCTGATGGTACCGGTGCCGCCGATAAACAATGCTTTCATGATTTTTCAAACTCCCTTCTTAATTTCAATGCATTCTGTAAGCTGATTTTGATGAAAAGACATCCGACAATGAAATCATTATGCTGAAGACAGTATACATGACAGGCCCGGGGAATACAACCGGAATCTTGCGGAAGAAGGATGGTTTTTTGCTTTTCCGGGGAAAAGGGGAAAACTTGTCAGACGATGGTGAAACGTGTATAATAACTATTATGCTCTGAACGTTGATGGAAAAGGGAGGCACGCGGATGGCCGGGAAGGAACGGATGCTGATCACCGGGGGAAATCCCCTGGAAGGCGAAGTCCAGGTCAGCGGAGGAAAAAACACCGCCGTAGCGGTCATACCCGCCTCTCTGCTGTGCGATGAACCCTGCACGATCGAGAATCTGCCGGACATCGAGGATGTACATGCGCTGGTGGATATCCTGAAGGAGCTGGGGGCCAAGGTGGAATACGAACCCGGGCATCTGCTGCGGGTGGATCCCCGGACAGCGCAGGGGGATACCGTTTCCTACCGGAACGCGCAGCGGCTGCGGGCCAGCTACTATCTGCTGGGAACTCTGCTGGGCCGTTGCGGACGGGCGAATGTGCCCACTCCTGGCGGATGTGATATCGGGAGCCGGCCGGTGGATCAGCACCTGAAGGGAATGCGGGCTATCGGTGCGGATGCAGAGGAGCGCCGGGGAATTCTCCGGGCGAGCAGCGAAAACCTGACGGGCGGAGACGTCTTCTTTGACATGGTTACGGTCGGCGCGACGGTGAACGTGATGCTGGCTGCGGTAAAGGCGAAGGGTACCACAACGATTTATAACGCGGCAAAGGAGCCGCACATCGTTGACCTGGCGAACTTCCTGAACAGCATGGGTGCCCGGGTCAAAGGCGCCGGGACGGACATTATCCGGATCCGCGGAGTGCAGAGCCTGCATGGGACTACTTACGCCGTGATTCCTGATCAGATCGAGACGGGTACGCTAATGATCGCGGCGGCAGCGACCTGCGGAGATGTTACCATCCACGGATGTATTCCTACTCATATGGACGCGCTGACAGCGAAGCTGCTGGAGATGGGCGTCCGGGTCAACGATTACGACGACGCGATCCGGGTGCGCGGCGCCGGCCCAAAGCGGGCAATCAATATAAAAACTCAGGTGTACCCGGGGTTCCCGACGGATCTGCAGCAGCCCATGAGCGCACTGCTGACAACGGTGAAGGGTACGAGCATTGTACAGGAAACGATTTTTGAGCAGCGATTCCGGCATCTGGATGAAATCCGCCGGATGGGCGCACAGATCCGGGTCATGGAACGGACGGCCATTATCGAAGGGGTGACGGAACTTTACGGTGCACCGCTGACAGCAACGGATCTTCGGGCCGGGGCGGCGTTGATCATTGCGGGACTGATGGCCAGAGGCGTTACGGAAATTTACGAGCCCGGATACATTGACCGGGGCTATGAACACATCGAAGACAAGCTCCGTTCCCTGGGCGCAGAGATCAGCCGGGATCTGGCGGAATAAGAGGGAGAGCCGGGAGAAATGAGTACCCCTTTTGAGGAGCTGGGACTCCGGGCCTGGGCAAGTCCGGAGGAAATCCGGGCTGCCTACCGGACGCTGGTGAAACAATGCCATCCGGATATGGTGCAGGATCCGGTGCAGAAGGAAGCAGCCCAGCAGCGGATGATCCGGCTGAACCTGGCTTATGAGGAAGCGCTGCGCCTGGCAGCACCCAGGCAGCACGCGGCGTATATTCAGGAGATCCCGACAGGAGAAGCGCTGATACTGGCGGAGAAGATGTTGGTCAAGGCCAATCCCGAGGGCGCATTGCGGCAGCTGATGCGTGCGGAAAACAAAAACGGGGACTGGTATTACACCTACGGAAAAATCCTGATGCACATGGAGAAATATCCCGAGGCCAGGCAGGCTTTCCGGGAGGCTGTACGGAAAAACCCGGACAACCGGGAGTACCGAAGATGGGCGCTGGACGCGGAGATAGCGGAAAAGAAGGAAAAAACGTTTTCCGGGAAGGTTCAGAAATGGGCCCGGAATCTGAAGAGAAAATGACCCATCCGATATCGCATTGGATGGGTTTTA
>JAFRGU010000284.1 GCA_017433675.1 Clostridia bacterium | reverse complement strand
GATCGGCAAATCATATCCTTTCGTGCCCGGAGCCTTCGCCTTAAAAACCAGACCCCCGACCTCCAGATCCGCTTTGGAAGCAATCCGTTTCAGCCCCTCCGTGATATTCCGAGCCGTCCAGTTGCTCCCATGAATTCCACTCCATTTTCCGCCGCATCGCTGCAAAGCCCCGATAATCAGCCCGATGCAGTCGCAGCTCCCGTCGAACCCGGATCCCCCCTTCCGATAGCTCGGATTCTCCGCAGCAATCTCTTCCACCGCCGCCAAAAACTCATTCAAAGAAATCACCCGTTCACCTCCCGAAAATGTGCGTGAAACGGAGGGACGGGTCCTTTTTGTTTCAGCGTCTGAAACGGAGGGACGGTCCTTTTTGTTTCAGCGTCAGCTGAAGGAAAAAGGTCCGTCCCTATCCGTTTCACCCCCGGGTCCGAGTAACAGTGTCCCTGCGTTTCACCCCTCGTCTCCACCCAACTCCTCAATTCACTTCCACAATCTGTACCTGACTTGCCCGTATCCCAAACTTCTGATTCCAGTTCGCATTCAGTATCCCGCTCGTTGTCGTCCCCCCATAAGTTGCCGTCAGCAAATTCACAGAAAAAGCCGGACTCCCCGTCCCCACAGCCCCGTAAATCACCGGATAAAGCGAGCTCACCACCAGATCCTGCCCGACGCTTAACGTCCCCGCATAAGCCACCAGCGCCTCCCGAATCCGATCCGGAATCGTAGCGTCATACCCCGCCAGTGGCCGTATCTCAATCGTCAGCGCCACGTTCGCGTTGGTAATCCGCTGCAGTTTGATCGTATGCGGATTCCCCCATCCATCAGTCACCGGCAGTTCCAGATTCCCATAAGTTCCGATCCCCGGAGCCTTCTTGTCGAAAACCTTCTGCGCTACGTCATAAGCATTTCCTCCGGCAAAAAGCACACAGATACTATGCCCCGGAATTTCCCGCTCATCTTCCATATCCCCGTTATTCTCAATAATCGTACACGCATTTACGTTCGGCACGCTCAGCACGCCGGCCCGGATCGCGTCCAGGGATCCGACCGCCGAAGCTGCAGCCGCCGCCTTCAGCCGGTTCCGGCAGCTGGCGTCCGTCTCCGCTTCCGTGCCCGGTGTCGCCGCCGCGGCATTCACCACCGAGCTCAGCCCCGACACCGGCGAAACCAGCTGCCGTACCGTTCCAGCGGCCGCCGGAATTGCCCCCGGCGTCGTGCAGATCGCCGTCACGATGGCCTGCCCGTTCTCGTCCAGCTGGATCCCTGCGGTCTGGCATCGCCAGATATATCCCGCGTCATCCAATGCTTCCGGCGCCGCCGGCAGCACCGCGTTCGGAGTTCCGTTCAGCGTCAGTACCACGGTAGAATAAGTAGCTCCGCCCCGCACCAGCCCGTGCAGCGGCATCAGCAGATCCAGTCCAACCCCGCTGGCATACTGCGGATTCCGCGAAGCAAAATCCACCAGCACGATCTGGCTCATATCATCCAGTGCCTTCGCGAAAACCGACAGCAGCTGATAATCCGGCGAGCTGATCTCCAGGTTCACATCCGCTCCGAAGATATTCCGATACGAAGCCACCAGCGCCTCCATCCGGTCCTCATAACTCGGAATATGCACCCCGTTCCCATCAATATAAGGCGTAAAATACATCCCCTAAAACCTCCCCTCCACTTCTCCCGTAAAACAGTGGGCCGTCTCTTTTCCATTCCAGCGTGCGTGAAACGGAGGGCCGTCATCTGTTCGTTGCAGCGTGCGTGAAACGGAGGGACGTCTCCTTTTTGTTTCAGCTTCGCTGAAACAAAAAAGTGTGTCCCTACGTTTCACCCAAACTCATCAGCCGTTACGTCCTATCAAAATGAAATTTTGACCCTCTCCCCCGATACGATTGCAGTCGCCGTATAAGAAAACACCCCATTCATCAATCTCCCCTGCACATCTGTAACCTCCTCCACCTCCGGAAAGCTCCCCACATAGGAGCTCAGATAACTGCACAAAGCCGGTACCTGCTTCTCAGTCACCCGTTCCCCGGCAATCAGGTCAAAAATCCTGTTCCCCTGTTCCGGATTCTCCCACCATTCCCCGGTAAACATCCGCAGATGATCCGCCAGTCCAATGGCCGCCGCGTCCGTTCCCCTGGCCAGATCTCCCGGCGAAGTCACCGGCAGGATATCCCCGGAATCATCCACATTCCGGCTGGTCATGTGTTTCCTCCCCTCGTCCGGAATCCCACGATCGCAAACCCATCCGCCAGGTCATGGGTTCTTTTGGAGGGCGGCACCACAGCGCTCCCCGTATCAAACCATCCGTCGATGCAGCAGTCCGCAAAGATCACCATGCACTGGTCACCCGCCCGCGGCGCAAAATCTGCTGTCGGCAGATAAACCGGCACCCCGCTCAGCACCGGCGCAGTCACCAGCCTCCCGTCCAGATCCCGCCTCCGCACAGCCGGCTGAATCGTTGCCGTCCCCGTCTCCGCGTCATAAGCAACGACCCTCCCCGGCATAGCCACATGCAGCGAAGCAAAAATATCTTTCCGAAAAGTCTCCAGCGCCTGTTCCAAAAACCCTTCCGTAATCTCCAAACCAAACACCTCCGTGCGTGAAACCGGGCGTGCGTGAAACCGGGAGGGACGGTCCATTTTGCGTGAAGCGGGAGGGACGGATCTTTTTGTTTCAGCGTCAGCTGAAGGAAAAAGGTCCGTCCCTATCCGTTTCACCCATAGCTCCCTATCCGTTTCACCCCTCGCCATCAACCACCCAAAACTTCCACCTGCGATTCCCACGGCCCCTCCGCGTTATCCAGATCCATCATCCGTGACACAATAACCCCGTTCCGTATAATCCCTTTCCACACAAACTTCACCCCCGTCCCCAGCGGCCACCCGACAATCCCTGTCTTCAGAATCACCCGATCCTTCAGAAATATCGGCTCCGAAAGCAGCCTGTCCTCCGGCATCACCACCGTCGGCGTCTGTTCTCCCGTCCCGATCACGCATACCCCCGCCGGCGTCAGCCCGGCCCGTCCGTCCACGCTGTCCGCCAGCCGTTCCAGCGTCTCGCACGCCCGCCCGAAGAAAGCCTGCGGCCGCGTCAGCACAAAATCCCTCGCGGTATACCCCGCCAGTTGAATCCCCGTCCCGCTCGCCTTCAGCACTTCCCGGATCGTGTCCGAGATCTTCATCCCCGCCGCCAGGCTCAGCGATACCGAAGCTTTCCATAGCCGAAACCCATAGGAGAAGCTCACTGCCAGGATCTTCCGCCCGTCGATCCACCGCGGACAGCAGAAAATCGAATCCCCTGCCGCCAGCACAGATCCGTTGCTCCGCACAGCCATCTCCCGGCAGTTCGCCAGCTTTTCTGCCGAACTCTCCGAAAGGTTCT
>JAFRGU010000283.1 GCA_017433675.1 Clostridia bacterium | reverse complement strand
GGGCATCAAGGCCATGGCGCTGACGGAAAAGACCGGAGACCTGGCGGCGATGCTGTTCGTGAACGAGGAAGAGGACATTCTGCTGATCACGGACGACGGAACCATCATCCGGGCCCGGGCGGCGGATATCCGGATCTGCGGGCGGAGCACGCAGGGCGTCAAGCTGATGCGGCTCGCGGAAGGCAGCCAGGTGGTTGCGGTATGCCGGGCGGAACCGGAAGAAGAACCGGAGGAGGAAGCAAAAGAAGAAACGGAAGCGGAAACAGGAGAAGCGCCGGAGACGGATATGACGGGAGAGGCGCCGGAAAAAGCCTCTGAGGAGGAAATTTGAAACTGGAAAGACGAAGCGTGGGCCGGATCGTCGCGGCAGGGTTCATCCTGTTCCTGCTGATCTACTACTATATGTTTTCCGGCGAGATCATCCTGACGTCGGCGAAGCCGATCATTATCGGCGCATGCATCGCATATCCGCTGAATATCATGATCAACTGGTTCGACCGGTATGATCCGCTGTACCGGAAAAAGATCCTGAAAAGCGAGAAGATCCACCGGGTGCTCAGCGTAACGTTCGCGGTGGTGGTGCTGCTGATCTGCCTGGGTTTCATTTTCGGATATCTGGCGCCGCTGCTGACCGCCTGTATCATCACGCTGCTGGACAAGGTGCCCGGCGGCGTCCGGTACCTGCTGGCGCAGCCCTTCGTCGTGACGCTGATCCCCGAGGAAACGCTGGCGACCCTGCAGGAAATCGACTGGACAAAATGGATCAATCATCTGGTATCGCTGGTTAACAGCGACGACCTGGTGAACGGCATGACATCGACGGCTACATCGGCACTGAGCGCGACAAGCACGGTGCTGTTCGGGCTTCTGTTCGCGTGCTACTTCCTGAGCGGAAAAAGGAAGACGCTGGAGGTGACGCGGAGAATGGTCCGGGCGTTCATCCCCGAAAAGCATCAGGAAGAGGTTTTCCGGAGCGGGACGATGCTGAATGACTGCTTCCATGACTTCATCGTGTGCCAGGCGGCTCAGGCACTGATTATCGGCGTTTCCGCCTCGGTGCTGATGCTGATTTTCCGCTTCCCCTATGCGAGCATGATTGGGTCGCTGAACGGATTCTGCGCCCTGATCCCGGTTATCGGCGGGTATGTCGGGGCCATCCTCGGGACGCTGATGATTCTGGCGGACGCGCCGGGAATGGCACTGTTCTTCCTGATCTTCATTATTGTGCTGCAGAACGCGATCGGGACGCTGATCTTTCCGCGACTGATCGGCCGGAGCCTGGGCCTGCCGGCGGTGTGGACCCTGGTGGCGGTGCTGATCGGGAGCGGACTGATGGGCATCGGGGGCATCCTGCTGGGTGTGCCGCTGGCTGCCTTTGCCTACCGGCTGATCGGGGAAAAGCTGCACCGGCGGGAAGCGGAAATGGCGAAGACGGGAACTGTATAAAACATCAAGGAAACCACCGGCGGGAATCTCCCGCCGGTGATGCTATTTGCCAGGGAAGGCGGAAAAGGGAGGACTGGACTTGATCAGAAAACTGGTGCGCCAGATGCTGGCGGCACAGATATTTTCGGCACTGACGGTTTCGCTGTGCCTGCTGATTGACAATATCATGATCGGGCAGTTTCTGGGCGAGGAGTGCATCGCGGCTTATGGGCTGGCGAATCCGCTGCTGCTGGCGGTTGGTGCGGTGGCATCCCTGCTGAGCGCCGGGGTGCAGGTGGTCTGCAGCAAAGCACTCGGCAAAGGCGCGCAGGAGGAGGCCAACGGAGGCTACTCTTCGGCGGTGGTGGTGGCCGGAGGCGTATCCATCATGGCGATGGTGCTCGTGATCCTGTTCCGGAGCTTCTTTGCGCGGATTCTCGGCGCGGGAAGCAGCGGGGAACTGTTTGAAGAGACGCGGGGATACCTGGCGGGATTCAGCCTCGGAGCGCCGGCCACCATGGGTGCGCTGATCCTTGTGCCCTTCCTGCAGATGGCCGGGAAAAGCGGACTGCTGATTGCCGCCGTGCTGGGCATGACCGTGACGGATATCGGGCTGGATCTGCTGAATGTACTGGTTTTCCACGGCGGTATGTTCGGGATGGGACTGGGATCGGCGATCAGCTATTACGTGGCGCTGGTGGTGGGCGGAAGCTACTTCATATCGAAGAAGAGCGTATTTCACTTTTCCCGGAAAGCCGTCCGGAAAAAAACGATTGCGGATCTGTTCCAGGCCGGCATTCCGGCAGGATTCAACATGATCAGCAGCGTGATCCTCATGTTTCTGATGAACCGGCTGCTCGGCGGGCTGGGCGGCAGCGCGGCCGTGGCGGCCTACGCGGTGAGCAGTTCCCTGGGCGGAGCGGCAAACTGCGTAACGACAGGCATCGGCGGGGTATCGCTGACACTGAACAGCATTTTTTACCATGAGGAAGACGAGGGCAGCATGAAGAAGCTGCTGGCACTGCTGTGGAAATACGGTGCGGTGCTGTCCCTGGGAATGGGGATTCTGATTATCGTGATTGCGCCGGCGGCGGTATCCCTGTTTATCCCTGCGGCCGGAAAGACGCAGGAGATGGCAATTCTGGGCCTGCGGCTGTTTGCTGCCGGGATGATTCCCTGCTGTCTGAACGCGGCGGTCAAGAATGCCTGGCAGGCCTGCGGCCGGATCCGGCTGATGGAGATCTTTTCCCTGCTGGAGGGCGCCGGATTTCCGATTCTGGCAGCGTTCCTGCTGAGCCGGTTCCTGGGGGTTACGGGGGCCTGGTTCGGGTTTGCGGCGGGCGAAATCCTGGCGACAATCTTTATCGCAATCCTGGTACAAAAAAAGACAGGCCGGGTGGCCTGGCGGGACGGCGCAGCGCTGCTGCTCGAGAAGGATTTCGGCGCGCCGGAGAACGAGCGGTTTGAGACGGATATCCGGACGATGCAGGAGGTCAGCGAGGCGGCGCAGCGGGCAGAACAGTTCTGCCTGGAGCGCGGACAGGATCCGAAGACGAGCAGCCACATTGCCCTGTGCATTGAGGAGATGGCGGGGAATACCATTCAGCACGGTTTCTCCGGGGACGGGAAGCAGAATCATCTGTCCATGCTGATCATGCATAAAGGGGATGGATGGATTCTGCGGTTCCGGGATGACTGCGGCGCCTTTGATCCGCTGCACTATGTGCCGACGGAGGGGAAGGATGCGCTGGGAATCCGTCTGGTGATGGCGATGGTGAAGGACGCCAGATATACCTATTCGATGAATATGAACAACCTGGTGCTGAGAATATAAAAAGCAGCGCAGGGGACTTTCCGATTGCCTCTGCGCAGTTTTCGGCATTACCATAATGGCGGAACCGCCGGGCAGGAAAGAGATTTCTTGCCGGCACGGGCCTCCACATAACAGCCGCATCGGGCGCAGGTACCATCCCGGAGAGAGGGACAGGCACGGCAAATCCCGAGGCGGCTTTCGTATACCTCCGGATCCGCGCGGGATTCCGGGGCGAGAAGTTCAAGATACTCGCGGATGCTGGCAGCCATCGCTTCCTGGCCGGCCTCCGCAAGAAGACAGCGGCAGGGAGGACGGACCGCAGCCGACGGATCTCCGAATTCTGTCATGGACTTACGCACGGAAGGAAGCGGAGACGACGCTGCAGGCGGGCAGGGAGAGCCGAATGACGCCGTCTGCCCCGGGCTGCAGTGTCAGCGGCTTCGGGGCGACCCGGTCCGGCTGCTCAAAGGTATTGAAGGCATGAACCTCCTCAGAGAGGATCCGGGCCGTGCATGCGCCGCCCTGCCAGCCATCGAGGCGGAGCTCCACGTCCTCGGCTTCGGTCATGGCCAGGTTGGCGAGGGTCACGGTGATCACGCCGTCCTTTTCCGAAGCTGCCGCGGTGACCTGCTTCATGCCGTGGGGCAGAATACCGCAGGCGGCTTCGCAGGGCAGGGAAGAAGCGTCCATATGGCCCTGGAGGAGATCGAAGACATGATAGGTCGGGGTGAGGAGCATCTTCTCTCCCTCTGTCAGGATCAGAGCCTGCAGCACATTGATCAGCTGGGCGATGTTTGCCATGCGGACCCGGTCCGCGTGACGCATAAAGATATGCAGGGTGATGGCGGCAACCATGGCGTCCCGCATGGTGCTCTGCTGATAGAGGAAGCCCGGGTTCGTGCCCGGCTCGACATCGAACCAGGTGCCCCATTCATCGACAATCAGGCCGACGCGCTTTTCCGGATCAAAACGGTCCATAATGGCAATGTGGTTCCGGAGCAGTTCCTCCATATAATCCGCGCGCTCCAGGGTGAAGTAATACCTGTCCTCGTCAAAAACCGTTGCACTGCCCTTGGCTTCCCAGGGACCGGGAACCGTATAATGATGGAGGGAGAGACCGTCCATGAACCGGCCGGCGCGCTCCATCAGAACCTCTGTCCAGCGATAATCATTGACGGAGGGACCGCAGGCGATGCGATAGAGCCGATACGGCCCGTAGGTGCGGCAGTAGGTCTGATAGCGTTTGAATTCATCCGCATAATACTCGGGGCGCATATTGCCGCCGCAGCCCCAGCTCTCGTTTCCGACGCCCCAGTACTTCACACCGAAGGGCTCGGGATGGCCGTTTTCCGCCCGACGGCGGGCCAGCGTGGAATCGGCGCCCTGATTGAGATATTCCACCCACTCCGCCATTTCGCGGACTGTTCCGCTGCCGACGTTGGCATTGATATACGGTTCGCAGCCGATCTGGCGGCAGAGCTCGAGAAATTCGTGGGTTCCGAAGGAGTTATCCTCCACTACGCTGCCCCAGTTCGTGTTTACCATGCGACGGCGGTTCTCCTTCGGGCCGATACCGTCCTCCCAGTGATACTCATCGGCAAAGCAGCCGCCGGGCCAGCGAAGAACCGGCAGATGGATCTTCCGGAGGGCCTCCACGATATCCTTCCGCATACCGTTTTCATTCGGAATGGGAGAATCCTCTCCCACATAGACACCGCCGTAGATACAGCGGCCCAGGTGTTCAGAGAAGTTGCCGAAAAGATTGCGGGAGATCTGCTGCCCGGGATGACGGGTGTCGACGGTGATGACAGTCATAAGAGAAGCCTCCTTTTTTTCTTTAGTGCCGGATCAGGCGAATCAGCCTGGAAAACAGAATTTGCCACAGCCGAAAACGGCGTTCAGGGGGAAAGAGACAGCGAGTGATAGATCTCGCCGCCGAGGGATTTCCAGAGAAAGACGCCGCCTTCCAGCACCATATAGCTGTGGGGCGTGTTTTCCTTCGGAATGGAGACGGAGCCGGGGTTCAGGATCCAGCGGCCTTCCACCTGATCCCAGGCAGGGATATGGGTATGCCCATGCAGCAGGATATCTCCGGACTGCAGAGGCGGCAGGCGGGAAGCGTTATAAACATGGCCGTGAGTCGCGTAAAGACGGAGCCCCCTCGACTTCAAGGGACTGCACTTCGGCGGCGAAGCCGCGTCGTTCTCTCTCGTCTCCAATTCGCCGTC
>JAFRGU010000282.1 GCA_017433675.1 Clostridia bacterium | reverse complement strand
TCGGATACAATCCGGGAAGTGCTGAAGGCGAGCGGGACAGGAATTGAGATGGCGGGCTATACCGCGAAGGATTTTGCGTTGACACGGCCACAGGCTTTCTTTGGGCGGGCCTGCGAGGCGCTGGAACGGCTGGCGGACAGCGTGGACGGACGGGCAGGGTTGACGCCGGCTGGGGTATGCGTGATTGGGATGGGAGAACAGACGCCGACGGTGGTGATACCGGAGGACGGGCTGCTTTCGGAGCCGATATTTCTGAAGGATCGGGTGATTCTGAAGACAGGGATTGTCGGGTGGCCGCTGGGGACTTGTGTGCGGTTCAGATGGAATGGCGCTGATTATCAATGGGTTATGATGTCGAGAATGTTGGATTTGGATAATGCGGGGGGATCCTGGGAGTCGCAGATTGAGGTTTTGGGTGGTTGATGGCCAGGGGTGAAACGGATAGGGAGCTATGGGTGAAACGGATACAGGTGGTTGATGGCCAGGGGTGAAACGCAGGGACGGACCTGTTTCGCTTCAGCCGAATGGCTGAAACGAAAAGGCTCCGTCCCTACGCTTCACGCACGTGGAGGTGTTTCGTTTGGAGATTACGGAAGGTTTTTTGGAACAGGCGCTGGAGGCTTTTCGGAAGGAGATTTTTGCATCACTGCATGTGGCTATGCCGGGGATGGTCGTTGCTTATGACGCTTCGACGGGGACGGCAACGATTCAGCCGGCCGTGCGGAGGCGGGATATGGACGGGAGGCTGGTGACCGCGCCGATGCTGAGCGGGGTGCCGGTTTATCTGCCGACAGCGGACTTTGTGCCGCAGGCGGGAGACCAGTGCATGGTGATCTTTGCGGACTGCTGTATCGACGGATGGTTTGATACGGGAAGCGCTGTGGTACCGCCTTCCAAAAGAACACATGACCTGGCGGACGGGTTTGCTATTGTAGGGTTTCGAACGAGGGGAGGCAGCGCATGATCAGTCGGAATGTGGATGATTCGGGGGATGTTCTGCCGGTGACTTCGCCAGAGGATCTGGCCAGGGGAACGGAAGCGGTTGCTATCGGACTGGCGGATCATCTGCGGATGTTTACTGGGGAATGGTGGGAGTATCCGGAGAAAGGGAATGGGATTTTTGATCTGATTGCCGGAGAGCGGGTGACGGAGAAGCAGGTGCCGGCTTTGTGCAGCTATCTGAGTTCCTATGTGGGGAGTTTTCCGGAGGTGGAAGAGGTTACGGATGTGCAGGGGAGAGTGATGAATGGGGTGTTTTCTTATACAGCGACAGCAAGGATGCTTTCAGGGGAGAGGGTACGAGTTTCATTTTGAGGGGACGTAACGGCTGATTTGTTTGGGTGAAACGCAGGGACACACTTTTTCGCTTCAGCTATCGCTGCAACGAAAAAGAGCGTCCCTCCGCTTCACGCACGCTGGAACGAAAAAGAGATAGCCCACTTGTTCACAGGAGAAATAGAGGTGAGTTTTCAAGGGATGTACTTTACACCATATATTGACGGAAATGGGGTGCACATTCCGACATATGAGGACCGGATGGAGGGGCTGATTGCTTCCTATCGGAATATCTTCGGGCAGGATGTGAACCTGGAGATTTCTTCGCCGGATTATCAGCTGCTTTCGGTTTTCGCGAAAGCACTGGACGACATGAGCCAGGTGATCCTGGTGGACTTCGCTTCGCGGAATCCGCAGTATGCCAGCGGGGTGGCTCTGGATATGCTAATGCCATTGCACGGACTGGTGCGGGGTGGGGCGACCTATTCCACTGTGGTACTGACGCTGAGCGGGACAGCAAACGCAGTGCTGCCGGCGGCTCCGGAGGCACTGGATGACGCGGGGTATATCTGGCGATGCCAGACTGCCGGGATCCAGCTGGACGAAAACGGGCAGGCGATCGTGACGGCGATCTGCACGACGCCGGGAGCTGTTTCGGCTGCGGCCGGGACTGTGCGACAGCTGGTTTCGCCGGTGTCAGGGCTGAGCTCGGTGGTGAACGCCGCGGCGGCGATTCCGGGAACGGAAGCGGAGACGGATGCCAGCTGCCGGAACCGGTTAAGAGCAGCGGCCGCGGCTTCGGCTATCGGGTCATTGGACGCAATCCGGGCCGGGGTGCTGAGCGTGCCGAATGTAACCGCGTGCACGATCATGGAGAACAATACGGATACGGCGGACACCCGGGGAATACCGGGACACAGCATCTGCGTGCTGTTTGCCGGAGGGAACGCCTATGCCGTGGCGCAGATGGTTTTTGATAAGAAAGCGCCGGGAATCGGGACATACGGAAACCTGGAGCTGCCGGTGACTGACGCCTGGGGGAATGCGCATACGGTGAAGCTGCAGCGGATTA
>JAFRGU010000281.1 GCA_017433675.1 Clostridia bacterium | reverse complement strand
ATACAGTGGTTAGTTAGAACTAACTGAAAGGGAGGCTATTTCATATGATGCCATTAACATTTGCGGATGTTGGAGAACAGAATGTGATCAAAAGGATCTCCGGAAAACCGGAGGCGGCGATCTACTGCCACCACCACAGCAAGGGCGCGCAGGGGATGAAGAAGGCGATGGACCGGGCGAGCGGGAGCGGGGTTTTCGCGAGGGATCCGGACGCGCAACTGGACATCATCGAGCTGGAGATGACGGAGGAGGTGCAGTGCCACGCGGCGGAGACGAAAGGGACGGCGTGGCGGCTGGAGACGAGCCTGCGGGAGTTTCCGAATATCGTGCCGATGGAATTCTGGTTTGAGTATCCGCTGCACCGGGTGGACAAATGGGAGGAGCTGAAGAAGCTGCCGGCGCAGGGGACTTTCGAGGCGGGGAAGGTGAAGAATAAGTGCCACAAAACTTCGAAAGACGCGAACGAAGAGTTCAGGTATGCTTATGAACTTCAATGCATCGACAGAAAAGAGGTGCCGATTGAGGAAATGGCTGAGTATCTTGGCTTAAAGCCAGAAACTGTTCGATCAAGAGCATACAAACTGAAGGATGAATTCAAGATCTGCAAGAACTGTGTCGTTCGTGCAATGCCTCAGGAGAACCAGAAAACGATGACGGAAGAGGATAAAGAACAGAATCAATAAAAATGTTGTTGCGCTGTATATAAATATGTTCAACAGAACATAAAAAACCACCGTTTCACTCCTGCAAGGGGGGAAGGGCGACTGACGCCTGCCCTTCCACTTGCACGGAGGAAACGGAAACAGGAACAGCGCACCAGACGAGGAAAAAACGGCGCGACAAAAACCACAACACATGGAAAGAGAGGACAGATAGATGGAATACAGGAACCCGGAACACTATCCAGACCCGACGGCGGGGAAGGCGATCGAGAACATCGAGCAGGAAGAGGAACGGATGAAACGGCAGCGGAGATGGGGCGGACGGAAGCACCGGCGGGACGGGGCGCACCGGATGGAGATGGCTGGCTCGCCGTTACCCGCGCTGAAGCGCGGACGGCTGCAGATGGGAAGCGTTACCCAAATCGAAGATTTGGACGCTTCCTCATGGAAACCACGGCCTGGACTGCAATTCAGGCTGGTATGGGAGGCGAAGAAGACAGATGAAGAAGAAAGCCGTGATGAATGAATGCGTCGAGGAGCTGGTGAAGGCGATTATCCTGCAGGCGGTCGAGGATTACCGGAATGCGCTGATGGTTCTGAACTGGTATCAGGGGCAGAAGCAGAAGGAGAAGGCGCGGCGGATTGAACTGAGGAAGATCCGGAAGCAGGCAAAAAAGCCCGGGGAAACGCCGGAACAGGGCGAAGCGGACGCCGGGCAGACGAGCAGGCCCATGAAGCCGATGGGAAAGGAAGCCAGACGGAAAGCGGACGGGGACAGGATCGGACGCATCACGGCGGAGATTGCGGATACGGAGCGGCAGATCACGGCGGCGAAGGAAGAAGCGGAGCGAATCCGGCTGGAGGTTCGGGAAACGGTATCACAGATCAGGGAACCCATGTGCCAGAGGACGATTATGCTGCACTATCTGGAATGCCAGACACTGCAGGAAATCGCGAGAAACCATCGGGGAAAAGACCATCTGGCTGGGATCCTGCATGGCGATCCTTTGCGCAATTCTGTTTGAAACAGACAGATAAGGGAACTGCAGGATCACAGCCGGAAGCACAGAAAAACGGAACACGATGGAATACGATGGAATGCAATGGAACGCGATGGAATAACAGATTTGTGATATAGTTATGCTGGCCGAACGGAGCGGAGGGAGCCTGAAGGGGGAGAACCCCGGAGGGCTTTTTTGCTGGGAACTGTTACCCGTGCTGAAGCGCGGACGGCTGCATGCGGGAAGCGTTACCCAAATCGAAGATTTGGACGCTTCCTCAGGGCTGCCTGAAGTTGAGGAGTGATGAAGCGTGTATATGGATAGGGCGGTTTTGATTCCGAAGGTGAAAGGAATCAGTTT
>JAFRGU010000280.1 GCA_017433675.1 Clostridia bacterium | reverse complement strand
GCTGTAATCATATATCTGCTTTTTCATTCACATAGACCTCGAGGGGAATGTTGTGGGGATAGCGGCGCTTCGGGATGGTGGGGTAGGGGACGACGACATGCTCCGGCTGGGCGACGGCCATGTCCGTGATGCGATCCATGATCCCGCAGCAGATTACAACCGTGAGCGTCTCCGGCCAGGCCGTGTACCGCGTCATCTCGGATTCGCAGACCCGCATCACCGCATAGGTCAGCTGATATCCCGGCAGGATACCCAGCAGCATCCCCAGCGTCGTAAGGATGATGTTTTCGGAAAGGATCAGACGCCGGATTTCCCGCTGATGGTATCCCAGCACCTTCAGGGTCGCGTACTCCCGGGTCCGCTCCGTAAAGTTCATCAGTCCCATGTTATAGCAGATCACGAAGGCCAGCGCCAGGGCGATCCCCTCCAGCACCAGGAAGACCGTGGTCAGGGTATCCAGCATCTTCCGGGTTTCCGAGATCAGATCCTGCGGAAAATCGATTCGGTCCACCTCGTCCATGCCCCGAAGCGTTTCCACCGCATCCGGAGTCTCGTTCAGCAGATGGACGGAGGTCGGAATGAATTCCCCCTTCCGCAGGCTGTCCCAGACGGAGCGGTTCAGGTAGATTCCCTGAGAAAAATTGTTGTATACAATCTGGTCGCACTTCAGGAGTACCGGAATTTTCTCCCCGGCCAGGGTGATCTCCAGTGTATCCCCCGGGGAGATGCCCATCACCTCGGCCAGCTTTTCCGTCACAGCCGCCGCACCTTCCGGCAGGGCAACCCGGACGGCGCCCTTTCCCAGGCACTGAAGCTGCTGTTCATCCTCCAGCACGGTCAGCTGGGTCGTCCGTTCCTTCTCCCCGGCCCGCAGGCGGATGCTTTTCGTCATCACGCATTCGACCCGTTCCGCCGCCAGGCGGCGCTCATAGCTTTCCGCCGTGTCCGCTCCGCCTTCAAACGTCGCCGTACAGGTGGCGCGCATTACTTTTCCGTACTGTTCCGTGGTCATGCGCGTCACGGAATCCTGCAGCCCCAGTGAAAGAATCAGCAGCATATTGCAGAACAGGATGCCCAGCAGAAACATGAAGGACCGCAGCTTGTTCCGCAGCAGGTTCCGGGAGACGGTTTTCGCGTTGAAGCCCATCCGTTTCCAGAGCGGCGGAATCCGCTCCAGCAGCACCCGCCGGCCCTCCTTCGGAGGCTTCGGGCGCAGCAGCGCCGCCGCGCTCTCCCGGGAGGCTTTCCGGTAGGAAAACCAGCAGATCCCGGTCGCCAGCGCCACCGTCAGCGCCACCATGCTCCACGCGGGCACAGAGATCGGCGGACGCAGCCGGTACGGCAGCTCGCTCTGTCCCATCAGGGCATCCCACAGCACGTCCGGCAGCGTCCAGTGCCCCACCAGCAGGCCGATCATGGCGCCGATCAGGCTGGGCAGAATGGCATAGGACAGGTAATGATTCCGGATCTTCCGGGCCGGAAAGCCCAGCGCCTTCAACGTGCCCATCTGCAGCCGCTGCCCGTCGATCATCCGGCTCAGGGTGGTCATCACGATCATGCAGGCGATGAAATAGGCCAGCAGTGGAAAGATCCCGGTCATGTTCGCAAACATCTGAGCGTCATTCTCGATGCTCACTGTGCTCGGATGGGTGCCCCAGGCCACGATGATTGCTCTCGGAAAGGTCTTTTCCATCAGTTTGCGCAGCGCGTCCCGGTCCACTCCTGCCTCCGCCGCAACCACCATCTGGCTCAGGGGAAGCTGCGGAACCGCCCGGGCGTTCACCAGGATGTAGCCGTAGGAAGCCGCGTCGGTCGCAATGTGATTGGAAACCACCACGTATTCCGGGCTCATGCAGATTCCCCGGACGGGAAAGCTGATCCGTTCGCTGCCCAGCTTCACCGTCAGCCGGTCCCCGACGGAAATCCCGTGCGCTCCCGCAAAGCGCTGATCCAGCAGGCAACCCCGCGCATCCGCGGGATCAAGCATCTCCCCCTCCAGGATCTCCGGAATATTGACGGTCATCTCTCCGTCGCAGGCGGTCAGGCTGACCTTGATGCCCTCGCCCAGCGTGGTCTCCAGATCCGCCTGGTGCCGGGCCACGGCATCCGCGACGCCGGGCAGATTCCGCATCCGGGTCAGCGCGGCGTCGTCGACCTCCGGCATATTGACCCAGTAATCCGCCAGCCGGTTCCGCTCAAAGTAGGTATCGATTGTCACCCGGGTCATCCGGGAGGTTCCGTCCAGCACGGAGAAGGCGAAGGTCCCCAGCGTACAGAGGAGAATGATCGCCAGGAACTGCCCGCCCTGCCGGACCATATCCCGCAGGAGCTTGCGGCGCAGCATACTCTTTACCATGCGATTGCCTCCGCGTCCCTGGGCTCCGGATTCTCCCGCACGGACTCGATCCGGCCGTTCTTCACCCGAATCACCCGGGTGCCCATCTCCGCGATGCTCGCATTATGGGTAATGACCACCACCGTGGAACCCCGCCGCTGTTCCTCCTGCAGCAGGGACAGGATCTGGACGCCGGTCTGGGAATCCAGGGCGCCGGTCGGCTCGTCGCAGAGCAGGAGCGCCGGATTCTTGCACAGCGCCCGGGCGATGGAAACCCGCTGCTGCTCACCGCCGGAGAGCTGGGCCGGAAAATTGTCCATCCGGTTTTCCAGCCCCACCTGTCTCATGACGTCCCGGGGATCCAGAGCGCTCCGGCAGACCTGCCGGGCCAGCTCCACATTCTCCAGCGCCGTCAGGTTCGGCATCAGATTGTAAAACTGGAATACGAATCCCACATCCGTCCGCCGGTAATCCGTCAGCTGCGGACCCCGCAGCCCGGTGATGGTCCGGCCGCCGACGGTAATCGTGCCGGATGTCGCCTTATCCATTCCGCCCAGCACATTCAGCAGGGTCGTTTTCCCTGCGCCTGAAGGCCCCAGCACAACGCAGAAATCCCCTTTTTCGATGGTAAAGCATACGTCATCCAGGGCCCGGACCAGGTTCTCCCCCGCCCCGTAATGCTTGCAGACATGCTCAAAAGAGATATACGCCATGCCGATTCTCCGTTCTGTATTTCTCCCCGCGGGAATAAAACATACGGCGCAAATATGCGCCGTATGCAGATGAAAGATCTTAACCGAAAACGCTCATCAGGAAGCCCGCGGCAATGGCGGATCCGATGACGCCGGCCACATTGGGCCCCATGGCGTGCATCAGCAGGAAGTTGGAAGGATTCTCCTTCTGCCCGACCTTCTGGCTCACCCGGGCCGCCATGGGCACCGCGCTCACGCCGGCGGAACCGATCAGCGGATTGATCTTTCCGCCGCTCAGGCGATACATCAGCTTGCCGACCAGCAGCCCGCCGATGGTGCTGAAGCTGAATGCGATCAGGCCCAGCACGACGATGTAGATCGTCTGGATGCTCAGGAAGTTGCTTCCAACCATGGTTGCTCCGACGCTCAGCCCCAGGAACAGGGTCACGATGTTCATCAGGGCGTTCTGGGCCACGTCGCTCAGCCGCTCGGTGACGCCGGTTTCCTTCAGCAGGTTGCCGAACATCAGGCAGCCGATCAGCGGCGCGGTGGAGGGCAGCAGCAGAACCACGAAGATCGTCACGATGATCGGGAAGAGGATCTTCTCGGTCTTGCTGACCTCGCGCAGCTGCTCCATCTTGACCTTCCGCTCTTTTTCCGTGGTCAGGGCTTTCATCAGCGGCGGCTGGATCATGGGGATCAGCGCCATGTAGCTGTAGGCCGCCACGGCGATCGGGCCCAGCAGATGGGGCGCCAGCTTTGTGGTGGTCAGGATGGCTGTGGGGCCGTCCGCGCCGCCGATGATGCCGATGGAAGCTGCCTCATTGCCATTGAAGCCCAGCAGGGTTGCGCCGAAGAAGGCGAAGAACACGCCGAACTGCGCCGCCGCGCCGAGCAGCAGGGATTTCGGGTTCGAGATCAGGGGACCGAAGTCCGTCATGGCGCCGATACCGATAAAGATCAGACAGGGATAGATGCCCGCCTTGACGCCCATGTACAGGATATCGATCAGGCCGCCGTTGGCCATGATGTAGCCGTAGCTGTGATGATGGACGCTTTCCGCATTCAGGAATTCATCCCACAGCTCCTGATGGTACAGGGCGTTGTTGAAGCCGCCCAGCGCGCTGACGTTGGCCAGCAGGCAGCCCGTGGCAATGCCCACCATCAGCAGGGGTTCGTACTGCTTTTTGATGCCGAGGTACAGCAGGACGCAGGCGATGATGATCATCACCAGGTTTTTCCAGCCGTCCCCCGTCAGCATCATGGCAAAGCCGGATTCCTGCACCAGCTTGCCCAGGGATTCAAATATGCTCATCTTCGCCCTCCCTTATCCAAGCACCAGGATGGGGGTACCGGTATCCACCTTGGTGCCGACATCGGCCAGGATCTGCACGATGGTGGCATCATGGGGCGCCATAATTTCGTTCTCCATCTTCATGGCTTCGAGCACGGCGATGACTTCGCCGTTCTTCACCGTCTGTCCGACCTTCACGTTCACCTTCACGATGGTGCCGGGCATGGGAGAAGTCACCTGCTCGCCGGCAGCCGCCACCGGGGCAGGCGCGGGCGCAGCGGCCGGGGCCGCCGCGGGAGCAACCGCCGGAGCAGCAGCGGCCGGAGCCGGCGCCGCGGGCGCAATTGCTTCGTATTCGTCGAGAATCATGGCCTCGCCATGTTCCACTTCCACTTCATAGGTTTTTCCCTTCAGGGTTACTTTGTACTTCATGATTATTTGACCTCCTTGATGGATACGAACCGAAGCTCGTTCAGGGGTTTCTGCAGTTTGTCCGCGACGATGGCCATGATCATGGCCGCGTCCCGGGGATCCGTGTCATAGATCTTGACCTCGCCCGCGCTGCCGGGAGCCAGCTTCTTGGGAACTGCCGCCGCGGGGGCTGGCACCGATGCCGGAGCCGCTGTTTCAGCGGCGGGCTTCTTCGCCCTGCTCACCATGACTTTTCCGACGATGATGATCACGTACATCAGCAGGGCCAGGCCAATGAACACCACCAGGTAACCCAGGACGGCATCCACGAGCGCCGTGCCGAGTTCGAGCTTTTCGCCCAGGATATTTTCCATTGGATGTCCTCCTTACGCTTCCACAATCGTGTAGGTGACCCGCTTCTCCCGGTCGGTCTTCCGGTCCTTCAGGAACTTCTCCGCCTGCGCCGGGAAGCAGATATAGCTCATGAGATCCTCTTCGGACTCCGCCAGGTCGCCCAGGGCTTCCTTCGCCTTTTTGAAGTCCTCGCCGGTCCGCTTGCTGTCCTCGATCCGGCAGTCTACGGGCTTGCCGTCTTCGCCCAGGATCTTTTCCTCCAGAGCCTTGTCCACCGGCGCCGGGCTGATGCCGTATTCGCCGCGGAAATAGTTTTTCACTTCGTTGCTGATATTCTTGTACCGCTCGCCCACCAGCACGTTGGTCACGGCCTGGTTGCCGACCATCTGGCTCAGCGGGGTGACCAGCGGCGGATAACCCAGATCCTTCCGGACCGCGGGGATCTCCAGCAGCGCCGCGTCGAACTTGTCCATGGCGTTCATATCCTTCAGGTTGGCGATCATGTTGCTCAGCATGCCGCCCGGTACCTTGTACACCAGCGCCTGGCTGTCCGTCGCCATGGCTTTGGGATTGATCAGTCCGCTGTCGATGTACTTCTGCTTCACGGGCTTGAAGAAATCGTTGACCTGGTTGATGACCTTCTCGTTCAGCCCGGTCTCGATGCCGTACTGCTGGCAGGCGTAGAACATGGTTTCCGTCGCCGCCTGGCTCGTGCCGTTGGAGAAGCAGCTCGTCGCGGTATCGATCACGTCCACGCCGCTTTCGATGGCCTTGGTCAGGGTCATGTAGGCCATGCCCGTGGTGCAGTGCGTATGCAGGATCACCGGCACCTCGCCCACCGCGTCCTTGATGCCCTTGATCAGATGCTCGGCCTCATAGGGGCTCATGGTTCCGGCCATGTCCTTCAGGCACAGGGTGTCGAAGCCCATCTTGACCAGCTCCTTGCACATCTCGACATACTTGTCCACAGTGTGCACAGGGCTCTGGGTGTAGCTGATGCAGCCGGAAGCGATGGTCTTGGCGGTCGCATATTTCTTCGTGGCCGCCAGGGCGGTTCCGAGGTTCCGGAAGTCATTCAGCGCGTCAAAAATCCGGATGATGTCGATGCCGTTCTTGATGCTCAGCTCGACAAACTTCTCGACCACATCGTCATGATAATGCTTGTATCCCAGCAGGTTCTGGCCCCGCAGCAGCATCTGCAGCCGGGTGTTCGGCATATTTTTGCGGATATTCCGCAGCCGCTCCCAGGGATCCTCATTCAGGTACCGCAGGCAGCTGTCAAAGGTGGCGCCGCCCCAGCACTCCACGGAATAGTAACCCGCCTTGTCCATCACGGGGAGAATCTCCTCGTAATCGGCATAGGGCAGCCGGGTGGCCATCAGGGACTGGTTCGCGTCCCGCAGGACGGTTTCGGTAAACTGGACCTTTTTCATGGACAAACCTCTCCTTCAGCGTGAAATTCAATCTGATTCATGCCAACTAAGGATTATACCTTTCTTTTCGCCTGTGTTCAAGCTTTTTGATTTCTTCCGGGACGAATTTAACAGCTTTGTAACAGAAAAGGCCGCATCCGAAGATACGGCCCTGGAAAACCAAACAAATTCACTGTGGAGAAATATTGAGGGAACCGGGTTCCCCCGCTTCTCCATTACAGCTGGGGACCGGCCGCAACCAGCGCCTTGCCCGCTTCGTTGCTTTCGTACTTGACGAAGTTCTTGATGAACCGTCCGGCCAGATCCTTCGCCTTCTCTTCCCACTGGCTCTTGTCCGCATAGGTGTCCCGCGGATCCAGAATGCCGGTGTCGACACCCTTCAGCTCGGTGGGCACTTCGAAGTTGAAATACGGGATCTTCTTGGTCGGCGCATTCAGGATGTCGCCGTCCAGGATCGCGTCGATGATGCCGCCTCCGAGAGGCTGCTGGGTAACGAGTGAGTAGGGACCGGTGGAACGTGCATGGATCTTGTCGTCGACCATGTGGTGCAGTTTCAGATAATGCATGTGTCCGATGGTAACAGGAGAATCGAAATCCTCGCCTGT
>JAFRGU010000279.1 GCA_017433675.1 Clostridia bacterium | reverse complement strand
TCGATGAATTGATCATATCAGATCATCTGCAATGAAGCCCGTTTTTTTTTGCCCGGATCTGTCTGATAGGAAGGAGAGCCGGCAAGTGACTAATTATGTCATAGCCGTGAAAATCAAAAGTTAATCCTTGTAACTGACCTTATCATATGCATAAAGAGCCTGCCGGTCAACAGCGCCGGCGGCGGAAAGGACGCTGTTTCTGTGGCGAAATCATCCACCGCGTATGTCACCTGCTCTGTCGGCGGGAAGACGTATACGTATCACTTCACCGGCGTGACCAGTATTGAGCATAATCTGGCCCTGAACCTGAACAACGAGGCCTCCGGGGGCGCGGATATCGTCAACGGCGCCCGGAACCTGGCCAACCAGGTCACCCTGTCCGTGGTGGAAACGGATACGGAGCAGGCCGCCGGCTGGGCGGCCCGGATGCTGGAATGCATGGCAGCTTTGAAGAAGAAGCGGGTGCTGTGCAAGGTCGTCACCTCCATGGCGACGTATGAGAATATGCTCCTCACGGAGATCAACGCCACCCAGGACGAAGAGAACCAGTTTGGATGGTCCGGGTCTTTAGCCTTTATGGAATACATCCCCGTGACGGAGGAGAACGCGGAAGCCCTGAAGACCAACAGCAATTCCTCCGTCCGGACGAATACGGGCAGCAGCGGCGCCGGGAAGATCTCCGGTTCGCCCCTGCAGCAGCTGCTGGCAAGAGCAGGAATCAAATAGAGGTGTAAGACATGAATGGATATTTACTGCCTTTGACTTTGGATCCCTGGCAGGTGATGACCCTGGATGTGGTCATCGACGGGGAAGAGTTTCATGCCCAGGTGGAGATCCGGTACCTACCGGCCCCGGACCGGTGGTATGTGAGCATTTGGGACCATTCCTCCGGTGAGCTGCTGGTGAATATGATCCCTTTGGTCTGCTCCTACGGGGAAGTGAACGACCTGCTTTCTCCCTTCCGCTTTCTGCGGAACGGGAAGGGGCTGGGGAGCCTCCTCTGCCTGCGGGGAACGGATGAACCAAGTACGGCAGATCCGGCGGGGAATAATCTGAATGAGTTCCAGGTACTCTGGTCCGATACGATGAATGATGAATGAAGAATTATCCCGCGCTTTATCCGTCCTTGCCGACGGCACAGCGCTGACCGGCTTCCGCCGTGTCTGCCTGACCGGCAGGGATGCTTTGGGCCTGTACCCGATGCCCTTTACCCTGCGGCTGTGGAACCTGGCGGAGTCGGATTATCTTGCGCTGCGAGCTGCAAAGTCTCTGTCTGTCCGTCATGAGGATTCCGTCCTGGCTTCCGGAAAAGTCTCGGACGTATATTTGCGGATTGTGCCGGAGGGAAAGATCACGGAGGTAGTCTTTGCCGCCGGGCTGGGGCTGTGGGAAACGCCGGTCTCCCTGAGCGTGGAGGCCGGCGTTTCAGTATCCGGGACTGTACGTCAGATCCTGTCAGCCAGCGGGACGGGGATCCCGCTGCTTTCCTTTCCGGGGGAAGATCCGGTGCGGAGCCGGGGCCAGGCCTTTGACGGCCGGGCAGCGGAGTGTATCGAGGAGGCGCTGATGGCGGCTGGGGCCCGGGGATATCTGACCGAATCCGGCCTGTGCGTCGTGCCGGC
>JAFRGU010000040.1 GCA_017433675.1 Clostridia bacterium | reverse complement strand
CGGGATGACACGGGGAGGAGATTTGCCCGGGGCTGCCGCCCGTTCTTCACTGAGAAAGAGCCACCGGCTCTTTCTCCGGGCGTTACGAACCCCGACAAGCTCGGGATGACACGGGGAGGAGATCCCTCGACTTCGCTCGGGATGACACGGGGGGAATGCTCGGGATGACACGTGGGGTACGGATGACACCATGGGAGATGAGATATTGCTTCGGGCTGACGAAGATATCCAATTTCTGCTTCAGCATCCGGAGGAGATCGGGCAGCGGGTCGGGTTCGGGGACCTGGGGGAGATGCACGGGGAGTGGATCCGGGAGATGGTCTTCGGCGAAGGAGATTATACCCTGCAGGCGCACCGGGGGAGCTACAAATCCTCGTGCCTGGCGGTGGCTGTTTCCCTGATGCTGGTTTTGTACTGCAAGCAGAACATCATCTTCCTGCGGAAGACGGACAGTGACGTATCGGAAATGCTGGGGATGGTGAGCAAGATCCTGAAAAGCGAGATCGTCAAGGATATCGCCAAGGCGATCTACAAGACCGAGCTGAGCATCACCTCCGAATCCATGACCCACCTGTCGACGAACCTGTGGACGAGCCCGATGGGGGCACCGCAGCTGCTGGGGCTGGGGATCAAGAGCAGCATCACCGGGAAGCACGCGTGGTATGTCATTACCGACGACATCTGCAACAAGGACGACCGGGTGAGCCGGGCGGAGCGGGAGAAGACGAAGCTCCAGTACGACGAGCTGCAGAACATCCGGAACAAGGGCGGGCGGATCATCAACCTGGGGACGCCGTGGCATAAGGACGACGTTTTCACGAAGATGCCGAATATTCACAAATATGACTGCTACACGACGGGGCTGATCCCGGAGGAGAAGCTGCAGGAGATCCGGGAGAGCATGCCGAGCTTCCTGTTTGCAGCGAACTATGAGCTGAAGCACATCGCGAGCACGGACGCGATCTTTACGACCGCGCCGATGTTCGTGAGCAATGAAGCCCTGATCCGGGACGGATACGCGCACGTGGATGCGGCTTACGGCGGAAGCGACTATACGGCGATGACCTGCTGCAATCAGACCGAGGACGGGACGATTATCCTGTACGGACGGTTGTGGCACAAAAACGCGGGGGATGTGATCGATGAAATCCTGGAAGAGGCGACGCGGCTGCAGTGCGGGATCCTGTACTGCGAGAGCAACGGGGACAAGGGATTCCTGAAGGACACGATCAATGAGCGGGATGATTATCCGGATGTGTGGGCGCGGACATATACCGAGAGCCAGAACAAAATGATCAAGATTCAGACCTATCTGAAGCAGGCATGGGGGAGAATCCGGTTTCTGACAGGGACGGACAGGGAGTATATTGATCAGATCCTGGATTATACGGAATACGCGGAGCATGACGACGCACCGGACTCAGCGGCCACAGTATGCCGATATTACGCCACATACCGCTGGGGCAGCAAGAAATAAAAAAAGAGCCGCGAAGCACTGACTTCCTCAGCCGGTACTTCGCAGCCCCTCTTTGTCAGGGATATGATTTATCCGATATAGCCCGCCGCCAGATCAACGAAGGTGACATCGATATCATCCTCATCCAGTTCAAGGACAACCGCTACATTGCCCTGAACCGCCGATTCGGCGCCGAATTCCGGACGGCCGTCATCATCCACGGCATAGATGCCCCGACCCAGCGCAGCCGGATCCAGCGCGCTGAAGGGACCGAACTTCGCGGCCAGGTCCGCCTTCAGCTGCTCATAGCCGATATCCCGGGCTTCATAATTGAAGCGGACAGCCACCAGTTCATTGCCGACGAAGAGATACTTGATTTCGACGGGGACGTTGTTTTCAGTAACATGCTTATATTCAAGCTCGGCAAAGGTGACTCCGCCATGGGTGTGCTCATTATCAATTTCATGATAGCGAACCGGCTCCGAGGCGATGACATCATCCATATTCATGCCGAAGGTTACATTGTTCCGGATGGTAAAAGGCGTTTCTTCTGCCAGAGCAGCGGTCAAACCAAGGGTCAGGATCAGGGCTACCAGAACAGCCATCATCTTTTTCATTTCAATTTCCTCCATGCTCTTTGAGCTCAGTTTCTCTTGTTCCCGCTGTTTTTATTCCCGGGACATCTCTTCTTACGGATGAAGATATGATGCTGGCAGTCATTTTATCAGATTTTTGCTAAATTCTCAATTTTGCAATTTCTGCAAATTTTCTGAAAATCTCCGGAAATCCGGGAATTGTTCCACAAAGCGGTTGAGTTCATGCGGGCAGTCGGGATATAATTGAGATATGCCGGATGAAGCCGGCAACGTCCAAAGGAGAGAAACGGGATGCAGAAAAACTACAGGAAAACACTGGCGGCATGCTATCTGGGCTTTATTACACAGGCAATCACCGCGAATTTTGCGCCGCTGCTGTTTCTGAAATTCCATGCTGATTACCATATTTCCCTGGGGCAGATCGCACTGATTCCCACGGCTTTTTTTCTGACCCAGCTGCTGGTGGACGTTTTCTGCGCCTGGTTCGTGGATGCGATCGGATACCGGCGCAGCGTGATTCTTTCCGAAATCACCAGCGGACTCGGGCTTGCAGGCCTGGCGGTCATTCCGGATCTGTTTTCTGATCCTTTCACCGGGATTCTGGTCTGCGTCATCATTTACGCCATCGGCAGCGGCCTCATCGAAGTCGTCGTCAGCCCGATCGTGGAAGCCTGTCCTTTCGAGCATAAGGATGCCGTGATGAGCCTGCTGCACTCTTTCTACTGCTGGGGGTCGGTCGGCGTCATCCTGTTTTCCACCCTGTTTTTCGCCCTGTTCGGTATTGAAAACTGGAGAATTCTGGCATGCATCTGGGCGCTGATTCCCCTGTACAATATCTGGAATTTTGCCACCTGCCCCATCGAGCGGCTGACCGAAGAGGGCAAAGGGATGACGGTCGGCGCGCTTTTCAAAACGCCGCTGTTCTGGCTTGCCATCGTGCTGATGATCTGCGCCGGGGCCTCTGAACTGTCCATGGCCCAGTGGGCTTCCGCCTATACCGAAGCCGCGCTGGGCTTTCCAAAGACCGTGGGGGATCTGATCGGCCCGTGCCTTTTCGCGGTCACGATGGGCATCTGCCGGGTCATCTACGGCAAATTCGGGACCAGGATGAATCTGACCCGCTTTATGATCGGCTCCGGAATCCTGTGCCTGTGCTGCTATCTCCTGGCCTCCCTGTCGGCCAGTCCTGTTCTGGGGCTGATCGGATGCGTATGCTGCGGCTTCTCGGTCGGCATCATGTGGCCCGGAACAATCAGCATTACGTCTCCGCGACTGCCGCAGGGAGGAACCGCGCTATTCGCTCTGCTGGCCATGGCGGGCGATCTGGGCGGCGCTTTCGGACCCAGCCTCGTCGGGACGGTGACCCAGCAGGCCGGCGACAGCCTGCAGTCCGGGATGCTGGTCGGCAGCGTGTTCCCGCTGGTGATGGTTCTTTCCCTGTTTGTGATGAACCGGCGGTATTCCGGAAGAGAAAAAGGCACCGGTATTCAGTAAAACCGGGCGCATCGCGGAAAAATGTCCCCGCGGAAGGGGAAAATGAATTTGACAAGCACGGAAGAAAAGCGGAAAATGATTTCAGACAGATTCAGGATGACCTGAGCGCGAAGAGACGCTTTTCAGGACGCTGTCGGCAGCGGGAAGAAAGGAGAACCGACATATGGCTCAGCATGAAACCGTTTATATCCTGGGACACAAGAATCCGGATACCGATTCCATCTGTTCCGCCATCGCCTATGCCAGTATCCGAAACAAGATTTCCAAGGGCGAACGGTATATTGCCCGCAGGGCCGGGCAGATCAATGAGGAAACGGAGTACGTGCTGAAACGCTTCGGCTTTTCCCAGCCCGGATATATGCCCAATGTCGGCACCCAGGTGAAGGACATGGACATCTACGCCACACCGCATCTGGAGGCAAGCATGTCCCTGAGGTGCGCTTGGGATATGATGAAAGCCAACGGCATCACAACCATGCCGGTGGTCGACGCGCATGACAAGCTGGAAGGCCTGATCACGGTCAGTGATATTTCCCAGGTGTTCATGGACACGGAAGGCAGCTTCCTGCTGGCCAACGCGCGAACACAATACCGATGGATCGCTGAAACGATCCGGGGGACGATCCGCACCGGGGATGAAAACGCGTACTTTACGAGCGGCCGGGTCCTGGTGGGGACGGCCAATCCCGATCTTCTGGGTGAAATCCTGGAGAAGGGGGACATGGTCATTCTCGGGGACCGGGAAGGGGATCAGCTCGAGGCCCTGAATCAGCATGTCAGCTGCATTGTGGTCGGGCTGAACATGGAAATCTCCGACCGGGTGATGGCCCTGGCGAAGAAGGAAGGCGTGGTGATCATCTCCTCCGAACTGGACACCTTCACCATCGCCCGGCTGATCAATCAGAGCATCCCCGTCGGATACGTGATGATCCGGGAGCATCTGGTGACCTTCTCCACCGAGGATTTCACCGACGATATTCAGGACACCATGAAAAGCAGCCGGTATCACGCGTTCCCCGTTCTCGATCCCAAAGGGCGCTGCCTGGGAACCATCTCCAGGCGGAACCTGATCGACCCGAGACGGAAGAAGATTATCCTGGTGGACCATAATGAAAAGGAACAGGCCGCGGACAATGCCGAGAGCGCCGATATTCTGGAAATCATTGACCACCATAAGCTGGGATCGCTGGAGACCATGACGCCCATTTCCTTCCGGAACCAGCCCGTGGGCTGCACCGGCACCATCATGTATCAGATTTACCAGGAGCAGCGGCTGGAAATCCCGCCGAACATCGCGGGGCTGCTGTGCGCCGCCATTATCTCAGACACGCTGATGTTCCGGTCCCCCACGTGCACCGTGCACGACAAGATGGCCGCGGGGGCGCTGGCCCTGATTGCCGGGGTGGAAATCCCCCAGCTGGCCAAGGAGATGTTCCGCGCGGGCAGCAACCTGAGCCGCAAAAATCCGGAGCAGATTTTCTATCAGGACTATAAGAAGTTTTCTACCGAAGGCGACCTGGTCTTCGGGGTCGGGCAGATCAGCTCCATGGACGAAGACGATCTGCAGATGATCCGGGAAAAGCTGGTTCCCATCCTGAAAACCGAGAGCGAAAAGCAGCAGGTGCCCATGGTCTACTTCATGCTGACCAATATCCTGGAGGAATCCACCACCCTGATCTATTACGGCCAGGACAGCGAGAAGCTGATCTCCGTGGCGTTCGGGACGAACCCGGAGAACGGAGCTTTCCTCCTCCCCGGCATCGTTTCACGAAAAAAGCAGCTGATTCCCGCCATCATGAAGGCGGCTCAGCTGCTCCGGAATTCCGATCTCACCGACTGACAGGCGGTTTCCTTCCCGGATGCGGCTCCGTTCATGAAAACGCCGTCCTGCAGCGGCGGATCAGAAGGTATGCAGAAGCCAGCGGAATCCACCGGCCGGAACCTTTACCGCATCGGCATCTCCCGATTCGCCGGTGAAAAGATCGGTATACTGCTTATCGTCGTGCAGCCACACGGTTTTTTCCTGATCACTGAAATTGAACAGCGCCAGCAGCTGCTCGCCAAGGTAATACCGGCCGACACCGAGCACCTGATTGCTTTCGGTGTACAACAGCCATGTATCCGCTTCCGTATCAAAAACCGCATGATCCGCCCGCAGGGATTCCATCCGGGAGATGGACGCAAAGATGCGGCCCTCCGGCGTATCCGGATCGGTGCGCAGCGCCGCCTTGTTCCAGTCCAGATTTCCGCGGTGGAGATAGCGGCTGTCCTCCCGGCGCAGGGGATCATCATGGTACGTATTGTCATTTTCCTGGGCAATCTCGTCTCCGCTGTAAAGCACGGGAATCCCGCTGAGGGTGAACATGAAGGCATGGAGCATCAGGTCCTTCCGGATGGCCTGATCCATGGCTGCGGCATCCCCGGATTCCCGGGCGCTTTCGATGCCGCAGAGGGAGGCGGTGGTTCCGCACAGGCGGGCATCCCCCAGGCGGGGGTCATCGTTGTAGAGCTCGCCCCGGGCCGGACTGCCCGGCCACTTGCCCGTCAGATAATCGTTCAGGTATTTCTTGTGGGGGACCTCCTCAAATCCGAAGCAGCGGAGGAAGTCATAATCCAGCCCCCAGCCAATATCGTCATGGCAGCGCAGATAGTTGAGGAAGGCATATTCCCGCGGGAGGGCGAACACCTGGCCCAGCTGGTGCGCCAGGAGACGCACATCCCGGGTGGCCACGGTATGCCAGACGGACGCCATGGTGGTTACATTGTACAGCAGGTGGCATTCCGGCTTTTCCACCGTGCCGAAGTAGGGCACCACCTTGCTGGGCTCCATGACCACTTCGCCGAGCAGCAGCGTGCCGGGACAGACAATTTCACAGGCCATGCGCATCATGCGCACCAGCGTGTGCACCTGCTTCAGGTTCCGGCAGGACGTCCCCAGCGCCTTCCAGATATAGGGCACCGCATCCAGACGGATGATATCCACGCCGTGATTGCAGAGATAGAACATGCAGTCCGTCATTTCATTGAAGACGACGGGGTTGGCGTAGTTCAGATCCCACTGATAGGGATAGAAGGAGGTCATGACGACCTTTTTCGCTTCCTCACACCAGGTGAAATTCCCCGGGGCGGTGGTGGGGAAGACCTGGGGCACCGTCTGCTCAAACGCATTCGGAATCGTCCAGTCATCATAGAAGAAATACCGGTTCTGGTATTCCTTTTCTCCGGCCCTGGCCCTGCGCGCCCATTCATGATCCTCGCTGGTGTGGTTCATCACGAAATCGAGGCAAACGGCAATGCCCCTGGCGTGGCAGTCTTCCGCCAGATCCGCCAGATCCTCCATGGTCCCCAACTCCGGCTGAACCTTCCGGAAGTCGCTGACCGCATAGCCGCCGTCACTCCGCCCTTCCGGGCTTTCCAGCAGGGGCATCAGATGGAGATAGCTGACACCGCAGTCCGTGATATAATCCAGCTTCTGACGCACCCCTTTCAGGGTACCCGCAAAAGCATTGACATACATCAGCATCCCGACCAGGCTGTGCCCCTTATACCAGTCCGGATGTTCCTCCCGGGTGCGGTCGATCGCCTTTAGAGACTCCGGGCGCTCTTCCCAGCAGCGGTAAAGCATGTCCGTGAAGGAATCGTATGCTTTCAGATCGTTATGGTACAGTTCGCAATAGAGCCATTTCAGCTCGCTTTCATGACGACGGAAACGGGAAGCAAACTCGGTTTTCCAGTGCTCTTTCATCTGACAGCTCCTCCTGGTTTGCAGAATATATGGGTTTTTGTCAATATCAGCCCGGCTGATATCAAATCGATTTTGTCCGTTGAAGTGAATCCCGAGATTCCACTTTCTCCTGCGGCATTTTTATGGCTTTTCTGTTCCCGGCGCCGAAACTACTCTGCACGTATTTTAACAGAACGAACCGGAGAAATCAATTCATCCAAACAAAGAAAAATCCCCGCCGGGAAACACCCGGCGGGGGAGTGGGCAAACTGAGATTATCCTTCGATCAGGATGGTCTTCTTTTCTTCGACCTTCTTCGCATCCTTCTTCGGGATCGACAGGCGGAGGACACCATCCTCGAAGCGGGCCTTGACGTCTTCCTCGGTGACATGATCACCGACATAGAAGCTGCGGCTCATGGAACCGGCGTAACGCTCCTGACGGAGCACCTTGCCGTCCTTGCCTTCATCCTTCTTCTCCACGGATTTCTGCGTTGAGACGGTCAGGGTACCATTGTTGAGCTCCAGCTTGATTTCATCCTTCTTAAAGCCCGGCAGATCCATATCCAGCTCATAGCCGGATTCAGTCTCCCGGACATCCGTCTTCATCATATGCGGCGTATTCTTCCCATAGAGCATACGCTCCGGCGTTCTGAAGCCCCGGAAGAAATCCCGGTCAAAGTCATCAAAAACATCCATCAGATTTTCCCCAAACAGGGTCGGCAGATAAGTACTCATATTCAAAGCCTCCATTCAAAACATTCATCTTCAGGAAGGGTCCCTTCCGGGGTCTCCTCCTGGTCCCTCTCGGAACAATTGTTATTATATTCAAAAGTCAAAGAAAGTCAAAATGTAAGAAGGTCAAAGAAAGTCAATAATCACATGAACGGATGTGAATTTTCTGAAAAGCTGTTGAAAACAAAAAAAATCAGCGTTTTTCTCCTTTTTTCGCAGCTTTTCAGAAATTCACCGGAGAAGCATCCTGAAAGAAACAAAATAAAAAGTGGAGGCCTTTCGGCCTCCCGGAGTGAACGGAATCATTTTTCCGGCGGATCCATATGCCCGTCCCGATACATGGAGAACCTGTCCATGGGATACTGCTTCAGATTTTCGAGAATCTGCCGGCCATCGGCTTTGGCCAGCAGCCCGGTGCGCGCCTGCAGGACCAGGTTTTCCGCCTGATGCCTGGAGGGACCGCCGATACAGCCGCCGGGGCACATCATGCCCTCGACAAAATCCTCCTGAAGACGGCCGGCCTTCAGCAGCTGAAGCGCCTTTTTGCACTCACTGCCGCCCGCACAGGCCAGGAGAGAAATATCCGAAGTGTCCTCTCCCATTTCCTTCATGACCTCCAGCACCGCCGCCGCGACACCGCCGGAGCCTGCGAAACGCTTGCCAAAGAGGGATGCCTCCTGATAATCCTCCTCGACAGGCTCCACTTTGACATCCCGGGAATCCAGGAGGGCCACGATTTCACCATAGGTCAGGGCAAAATCCGGCCGGTCCGCGATGAATTCATTGAGCGTTTCCCCCTTCTTTGCAATGCAGGGGCCGATAAAGACGGTCACACAATCCGGATCCATGGACTTCAGATAACGGGACACCGCCACCATGGGGGAGACGGTATCCGACTTGCAGGATTCATACAGCGAAGGGAAGTGATGGCGGATCATGGAAATAAAGGCGGGACAGCAGGAGGTCGTCATCTTCCGGCCTTCCTTCTTCGCCTCAATCCATTCCCGGGCTTCGTACGCGGCGGTCATATCCCCGCCCAGGCCGACTTCCACCATATCCGCGAAGCCCACCTTTTTCAGGGCGGCCCGGATGGAGGCCATGCCAACATCCTTTCCGAACTGGCCTTCGGAGGCGGGGGCGCACATGGCAATGACCCTTTTCCCGCTCTGAATGGCGCGGATCACGTCCACGGCAAAAATCTTGGACCCAATCGCACCGAAGGGACAGTTATGGATACAGTGGCCGCAGTGGATGCACTTTTCCTCATCGATGCGGCAGAGACCGCTCTCATCATAGGAAATGGCACCGACGGGACAGGCTGCCTTGCAGGGGCGCTCCAGATGGAGAATGGCGCCGTAGGGGCAGGACTTCGCACACAAACCGCAGGATTTGCACTTGTTGGGATCAATTTTCATCCGGGTATCACCGGGAGAGATCGCGCCGAAACGGCAGGCGTTCAGGCAGGCTTTCCCCAGGCAGAAGCGGCAGATATTCGTGACGGAGTAATCCTGAATCGGGCAGTCGTCACAGGCGGCGGGGATCACGGCCACCACATTCTTCGTCGGATGGCCGACCTCCGGGCTCAGACCGGAGGCCAGGCGGATCCGGCCGCGGACGATTTCCCTCTCCTTATAAACACAGCAACGGTACTGGGGCTTGGGGCCGGGGCTGACCTCATAGACGATTTTTTCCTTGTTCTCCTCCGTCAGCCGGTCCTCCCAGGCGAGGCGGCAGATCTCCCGGAGAATAAAATGCTTCAGTTCCACGATTCCCTTATCATTTGTCAGCATGGGAGATTCCTTTCCATATCAGCATTTGATTCCTGTTTCAGTTTACCATTTCCGCCGGGAATGGTCAACCGGATTTTGAGGGCGGCCGACCGCGGAAGCCCGGGAATGATTGCTTTTTCCGACACCCCGATATATAATTCCGCGAAGGGCGGGGAGAAGAAAATGACACGGGAGAAAGCGCGCATGCAGCTGAAATATCAGGTCCTGTACAGCCGGCGGAAAACCCTGGGACTGGAAATCCGGGCAGGGAAGCTGATTGTCCGGGCTCCCGCGGGAACCCCGCGAACGGACATCGAAAAGCTGATCCGGGAAAAACAGCACTGGATCGAAACCCATCTGGAAAAAAGCAGGGAGCGGGCGGAAAGCGCCGCGGCCGTACCGAAGCTGACCTATGAGGAGCTGCGGGCGCTGGGGGAGCAGGCGGTGAAGGTGATCCCGGAACGGGTCCGATACTACGCGGAGCGGATCGGAGTCCGCCCGAAGAAAATTACGATCCGAAACCAGAAAACCCGGTGGGGAAGCTGTTCCGCGGGCGGGAATCTGAACTTTAACTGCCTGCTGATGCTGGCGCCCATGGAGGTGCTGGATTCCGTGGTGGTACACGAACTGTGCCACATGAAGGAAATGAACCATTCAGAGCGCTTTTACCGGGAGATTGACCGGGTCTATCCTGAATACGACCGGTGCCACAGGTGGCTGAAGGAACACGGAGCGGAGCTGATGGCGCGAATGGAATGATTCCATTCTGGCGAAAAAGGCACCGAATCTGCCCGCTTGTTTTCCGGGACAAATGGTGATATAACGTCGCGAGCGGTTTTTTTCCGCTTCATCATATGCGCATTTCCGGAGAAAAGCTTCCCCGGAATGCACAGCAAAGGCAGGCAGACAGATGCGCCGGACGATGACACGCGACTTAACCGAAGGGAACCCCATGAAGCTGGTGGTTTCCTTTGCTTTTCCCCTGCTGTTCGGGGTTCTTTTCCAACAGTTTTACAGCTTTGTGGATACAGCCATCGTCGGCCGGTATCTCGGCGCGGCGAAGCTGGCCGCGGTCGGGGCTACCGGGAGCGTCAATTTCCTGGTGATCGGGCTGTGCCTGGGGCTCTGCTCCGGTTTTGCCATTCCGATCGCCCAGGCCTTCGGCGCGAAGGATGAAAAGGAACTGCGGAAAAACGTATGGCACGCGATCGTACTGAGCGCCGCGATGAGCATGATCTTTGCAGCGGCCGCAACGGCGCTGTGCAAACCGCTGCTCCGCCTGATGAACACGCCGGAAATGATTCTGGACGCTTCGGCCAGCTATATCCGGATCATCTTTATGGCAATTCCCTGCTGCATCCTGTACAACATGGCCAGCGGCATTCTCCGCTCCCTGGGGGACAGCCGGACGCCGGTTCTTTTCCTGGTCATGGCGTCCACGATCAATATTGTGCTGGACATTTTCCTGATTCTGGTATGCAAAATGGACGTGGCCGGCGCCGCGCTGGCGACGGCCATCAGCCAGCTTTGCGCCGGTATCGGATGCGTAATTGTGATGATCCGGCGGTTCCCGATTCTGCATCTGACGCGGGAAGACCGGCGGTTTTCCTGGAAAACGGGCGGACGGATGCTGGGCGTCGGCCTGCCCATGGGATTGCAGTTCTCCATTACAGCCATCGGATCGGTGGTGGTGCAGTGGTCCGTGAACGGGCTGGGGGTTGAAGCGGTTGCTGCCGTCAGCGCGGCCACGAAGATCAGCGCCTTTTTCTGCTGCGTGTTTGACGCCCTTTCCTCCACCATGGCCACCTATGCCGGACAGAACGTCGGCGCCCGGAAGCTGGACCGGGTCAGCCAGGGCCTGAGGGCTGCGGCTGTCCTGGGAATTGTTTACTGCATCGCTGCCTTTGGGATTATCTTCCTGTTCGGAGGTCCGATGCTGAGCCTGTTTATCGACGGGAACACGGAAGCGGCCGTGACAGAAATGGGCATCCGCTTCCTGATGATCAACGCCAGCTTCTACATTCCGCTGCTGTTCGTCAACATCGTTCGGCTGTGCATCCAGGGGATGGGCTTCACGCGGGTGGCGATGTTCGCAGGGCTGTTTGAGATGATCGCCAGAACCGCTGTCGCGCTTTTCGTCGTGCCCGCAGCGGGCTTCACCGGCGCGTGCTTCGCCAACCCGGCAGCCTGGGTGATGGCGGATCTTTTCCTGTTCCCGTGTTACTTCCGGGTGATGCGGAACCTGCGGGGGCGGCTGATGCCCGGAACGGAGGGAGACACCGAAATGAAAAGGCTGCGGCTTTTCGTGAAACGGAAAAAAGCAGCCTGATTGCAGCAGAAAAGAATTCAGCCCGGCAATGCCGGGCTGATGCTTTTGAAAGCTATTCACAGCAGCCTGAGCGGCTGCTTTTTTGATGCATGCCGGGAGATGCGGAACCGTCCCGCCGGAGAAAGGGCCGGAACCATCAGAAATCCAGGGTGGCGAAATAGTCGGCCGGCGTCTCCGCACGCCGGATGAGGCGGAAATCACCGTCCCGGGTCCGAAGCACTTCAGCGCTGCGGAGACGGCCATTATAGTTATACCCCATGGAATAACCGTGGGCGCCGGTATCATGGATGACCAGGAGATCGCCGGGATGAATCTCCGGCAGGGGACGCTGAACCGCGAACTTGTCATTGTTTTCGCAGAGACAGCCGGTCACATCGTACACGTGATCCAGGGGCTGATCTCCTTTCCCGCATACCGTGATATGATGATAGGCCCCATACATGGCAGGGCGCATGAGATCGACCGCGCAGGCATCCACCCCGATATAATCCCGATGGATTTTCTTTTCATGGACGGCGCGGGTGACCAGCCAGCCGCAGGGCCCGGTCATCCACCGGCCGAGCTCGGACTTGACTGCGACACCGCCGGCCGGGCACTCCGCCTCATAAACCTGACGGATCGCATCCCCGACGGCCCGGATATCCACCTCGGACTGATCCGGCCGATAGGGAATGCCGATCCCACCGGAAAGATTGATGAAGGCGAAGCGGAGGGCTGTTTTCTCCGAGAGCGACTTCCCGAGGCGCAGAAGAATACCGGCGAGCTCCGGATAATACGAGGGGGCCATGGTGTTCGAGGAGAGGAAGGCATGAAGCCCGAAGGCCTTTGCTCCCAGCGCCTTCAGGCGGAACAGCCCCGTCTCCAGCTGATCGGCGGGCATGCCGTATTTCGCCTCGCCGGGATTGCCCATGATGGTGTTCCCGATCGCAAAATCACCACCGGGATTAAACCGCAGGCAAACCGTCTCCGGGATGCCGCCATGGGCAAGAAGCAGGTCAATATCACTGAGATCATCCAGATTGATATATGCGTCCAGCGCCCGGGCCTGATCGAACTCTTCCGGGGGCATGGCGTTGGCAGAGAACATGATTGCGTCCCCCCGGAAACCGCAGCGTTCCGCCAGCATCAGCTCCGTGGCGGAAGAGCAGTCCAGGCCGCAGCCCTCCTCCCCGAGAATGCGAAGGACGGCCGGATTCGGCAGCGCCTTGACGGCGAAATACTCCCTGAAATCCGGGCACCAGGAGAAAGCAGCTTTCAGGCGGCGCGCCCTGTCCCGGATCCCCTGCTCATCATAGAGATGGAAGGGCGTGGGAAAACGGGCGGCAGCCTGCTCAAAAACGCGGTCGGAAAGCGAATTATTCGGCATTTGACATCCCTCCTGTCTGGAGAGGCTCCGCCCGGGGCGGAGCCGGGAAAACGGGAAACCGCACGCGCCGGCCGGCGCATGCCGCAGGGGAAAGAAGTGCTTTGCGATTATTCGTGATAATCCTGCAGGGAGACGGAGACCATTTTACTGACGCCCTGCTCCTCCATGGCCACCCCGTAAAGCGCATTGGCACGCTCCATGGTGCCCTTGCGGTGGGTGACGACAACAAACTGGGTTTCCTTTGAATATTCGACGAGATAATCCGCGAAATAACCGATGTTCGCGTCATCAAGCGCCGCCTCGATTTCATCCAGAATACAGAAGGGCGTGGGCTTCAGCTTCAGGGTGGCAAACAGAATCGCAATGGCCGTGAGGGTCCGTTCACCGCCGGAGAGCAGCGTCAGGAGCTGCAGCTTTTTGCCCGGAGGCTGGGCATTGATTTCAATGCCGCAGTTCAGCGGATCGGACGGATCCATCAGGATCAGCTCCGCGTGGCCGCCGCCGAACAGGCGCTTAAAGGTTTCGGAAAAATAGCCCTGCAGGAGGGTAAAGTTCTCCACAAAAGTGGTCTGCATCTGGTCCAGGAGGCGGGCAATCAGATCGCGCAGATCCTTTTCCGCTTTCTCCAGATCCTGCCGCTGGGAGGAAAGCTCATCGGCCCGGGCTTTCGTCTCCGCATATTCCTCGACCGCTTTCACATTGACAACGCCCATGGCCCGGATTTCCGCCGAAATCTGGGCGGCCCGGCGGTCGGCCTCCTGCACGTTAAAGCCCTCGGCCTGACGGAATTCCTCCGCGCCGGTTTCGGTGACCTCATAGGTATTCCAGATCCGATCGCGAAGCGCCTTCAGATCCCCTTCCGTCCGGGAGCGGGCAAGCTCCAGGCGATGGGTTTTGTCCATATCCCGGGAACGGGACTCATGCAGGCCTTCCATATCGGCGAGGACTTCCTTCAGATCCGCCTGGCGGGCGGAGCGGGTTTCCTCCAGGGAACGGGTAATCTGCTCCCGGCGGGACTGATCCAGTTCGGCGGCTTCCGCCGCTCCTTTCAGCTTCGCCAGGTCCGCTCCGTCCTGAATATCCTGCTCCTCCATGAGCTCCAGCTCTTCACGGCGGCGGTCCTGTTCCCGTTTGAGGCGCTCCTGCTCCTCACGGAAGCGATCCCGGTCCCGAAGGAAGGTTTCCGCTTCATGACGGAGGTCGCTGACCTCCAGGGTCAGGCGCAGGGTCTCCGCTTCCGCCGCTTCCGCCTCCTTCCGGGCTTCCTGCAGAAGGGACTGGAGACGGGCGGTTTCCTGCTCCATCCCCTCCCGGGAGAGCTGGGTTTTCTCCGTATCGCCGGAGACCATGGAGAGCTGCTCCTCAATCTGCATGACGGACTCCATGAGCTGTTCCCGGGCTGCTTCGGATTCCGAAAGGCGAAGAGCGTGCCCGTCCCGGTCGGCTTCCGCGTTCTGAACATGCTCCGTTTCCCGGGCCACCGCGATCTCCTGCTGATGCAGGGCTTCCAGCAGTTCGCCGCTTTCCCGCTTGAGGGCATCCTTTTCCCGCTGCCCTTCCTGCATGGCGCGGAGAAGATTCTCCAGCTCCTGCTGGCCGGAGGAAAGCTTTCCGGTCAGCTCCTTCAGCTCCCTTTCCCGGGAGAAGAAGTTGACACTGCGGGAAGAAACCGAACCACCGGTCATGGACCCGCCGGAATGCATGACATCCCCCTGCAGGGTGACCAGGCGGAAAGCCTGGCAGCCGCGCCGCATAATGGCGATGCCGGCATCGAGATTTTCCGCAACCAGGGTCCGCCCCAGCAGGTTCTCCACAACGCCGCGGAAACGCGGGTCGCAGGAGACCAGTTCCGACGCCACGCCCAGGCAGCCGGGCATGTGCAGCACCTCCCGCTCCTGCGGCGTAAGAAGCCGGGACTTTACGGCGGAGACAGGCAGAAAGGTCGCCCGGCCCAGGTGATTCTGGCGAAGATATTCAATCAGCCGCTTGGCTGTTTCCT
>JAFRGU010000278.1 GCA_017433675.1 Clostridia bacterium | reverse complement strand
TCCCTGTTCGATCAGCTGCATCATGGCGGTCATGGTGATCAGCTTCGTGCAGGAAAACAGCAGATAAAAGTCCCGGCTGCTGACGGGCTTCTTCCCTTCCGGATCCGAAAAGCCGACCATGCGCCGGAAGATGGTTTCATGCTCCCGGGTGACAATCACGTCCAGCGCGGGAATGCCGTATTCCTCATTCAGGGAGTCCAGGTACTGCTCCAGCAGATGAAAATTCATGGTTGGGTTCTCCTTTCGTCTCCATCCCTCTTTGAAAACTGTTCTCGGGCAATGACAGCTCTGACGACTGCGGTCAGCCCATCACATAAAAGGCCAACTTTCTATATTTGCCCCGACCGGTCTGAATTCCTGCATTTTTCCAACAAAAACCCGACCGGTCCGAATGCGTTATCCCCCGTTTTCCGCCGGCAGTCCGGCGGGCTTCTTGCGATCCGGAGAAGGGCGTGATAGAATGGCAGCGGGAAAGAATCGAATACGATACGCATCGGACAATCGTGGGAAAAGGGGGAAACCAAATATGCTGAACCAGGTCAACGCGCAGAAGATCCGGATGCTGCCGGGCCTTTTCCAGAAACGGATGAAACTGAACGAAGACTATCTGATGGAACTGGATTCCGGATGCCTGCTGCAGAATTTCTATCTGGAAGCCGGGATCATTCCCGAGGGATGCCAGGTGATTCCCGATCCGGACGGGGTGAAAATGCACTGGGGCTGGGAGGCGCCCAGCTGTCAGCTGCGCGGACACTTCCTGGGCCACTGGCTGAGCGCGGCGGCAACGCTGGCGGAGGACGGAACCCATCCGGCGCTGGAGGTCAAACTGAAGTGGATCGTGGATGAACTGGCCCGGTGCCAGACGCTGAACGGCGGGGAATGGGTGGGATCCATTCCGGAAAAATATTTCACGATGCTCGGAAAGAACCAGTATATCTGGTCGCCGCAGTACACGATGCATAAGACGATCCTGGGGCTGAAGGACGTTTACGAAAAGCTGAAATACGCGCCGGCGATTAAAATCCTGAACCATCTGGCGGACTGGTACGTCCGGTGGGTCCGGGAAATGGAGCAGACCAATCCGCTGGCGGTTTACTGCGGAGAACAGGCAGGGATGCTGGAGGTGTGGACGGATCTGTACGCGCTGACCGGCCGGGAAGCATACCGCTTTCTGATGGCGGCGTACGAGGATAATGCGCTGTTTGAACGCCTTGACACCGGCGCGGACGCGCTGACTGACGATCATGCCAATGCCTCCATTCCGGTTTCCCATGGTTCGGCCCGGCTTTACGAAGTGACGGGCGATGAGCGCTGGCGGAAACGCACCGAAGCTTTCTGGAAGAACGCGGTGACGGACCGGGGCATGTATCCGACGACAGGCATGAATGCCGGGGAATTCTGGATTCCGCCTCACAGCCAGGCAAAGTATATCGGGCAGACGGATCAGGAATTCTGCACGGTGTACAACATGGTCCGGACGGCGGAATATCTCTACCGCTGGACTGGAGAAGCCCGCTACGCGGACTACATCGAACGGGCGCTGTACAACGGATTCCTCGCCCAGCAGAACCGGGCGACCGGCATGCCCACGTACTTCCTGCCGATGCACGCGGGAAGCCGGAAAAAATGGGGATCCCGGACGAGGGATTTCTGGTGCTGCTTCGGGACGATGGTTCAGGCACAGACAATCTATCCCCGGCTGATCTGGTACACGGAAGAAAACGGCATTACGGTGAGCCAGTATATTCCCTCCGAAATGGAGACGGAAGCCGCCGGAGGAACGGTCCGCGTAACGCAGCAGATCCATATGAAAAACTACAATAACCAGGTGCTGTTCGACGAGCACAGCGGCGGCCGGGTTACCCGGTGGAGCCTGATGTTCCGCATCTGCAGCGAGACCGATACGCCCTGGAGCCTGAAGCTCCGGGTGCCCTTCTGGTGCGCCGGGAAGCCGGTTCTGGCGTTGAACGGAAAAGAATTGCCGGAAGTTGAAATCCGGGATGGGTATATCCGGATCCGGCGAACCTGGAGCGAAGACGAGCTGGAGGTGTTTTTTCCCAGCGAGGTACGCTTCGAACCGGTGGAAGGCGCGGAGGAGCTGGTTTGCGCCGTGGACGGCCCCATCGTGCTGGCGGGTCTGAGGGAGAAAGATGCCGGGATTGCGGGAGACCTGGAGCATCCGGAGAAGATTCTGATCCCGGAGATGACCCATACCTATGAAACCTTCGTCTGGACACAGAACAACTACATTACCAGAAACCAGAAGGAAAACTTCCGGATGATTCCGCTGTATGACGTTACGGACGAGGCCTATACGCTGTATTTTACCAGGACGGAATCCATGGACAGGGGAGTATGATCATTATAGCCAGAAGGGAGTACGGATGACAATGAATACCATCTATCTTGCGGGCGGATGCTTCTGGGGCCTGCAGAAGTTCTTTGATCAGTTTGAGGGTGTTATCCGGACGGAGGTGGGCTATGCCAACGGACCGGACCGGGCACCGACCTATCAGGAGGTCTGCGCGGACAGCGGCCACGCGGAGACAGTGCTGGTGGAGTACGATGAAACGAAAATGCCGCTGAAAAAGCTGCTGGATTATTATTTCATGGTCATCGATCCGGTTTCGGTGAACCGGCAGGGGCATGACGAGGGCATCCAGTACCGGACGGGGATCTACTATGCATCGGAAGACCAGCTGCCGGCAATCCGGGAGATTTTTGAACGGGAGGAGCAGAAAGCCGGACAGAAGCTGGCGGTGGCAGTGGAACCGCTGAAAAATTTCTTCTCCGCGGAGGAATACCATCAGAAATACCTGGAGAAAAATCCGGGCGGATACTGCCATATTCCGGCCCGTTTTTACAGGCTGGAGGAATAATAAATGGAAAAAACAGCAGCTTCATTCCGGACAGAGCATGATTCCATGGGAGAAGTGCAGGTTCCGGCGGATAAATACTGGGGCGCACAGACCCAGCGCAGCCGGGAGAATTTCCCCATCGGC
>JAFRGU010000277.1 GCA_017433675.1 Clostridia bacterium | reverse complement strand
GTCGCTGAACCTGGACACCATCAAGCGATCCATCGAAAAGCAACTGAATGAGCTGCGCACCGATTATATTGATTACGGGTTTATCCATTGCCAGGATGAGTTTTCCGACTGGGAAACCTATCAAAAAAACGGCGTGTATGATTATATCCTGAAGCTGAAAGAACAGGGTATCGTGCGCCATATCGGGCTCTCCTCCCATACGCCTGGCGTTATTCAATGCATCCTGGACGAGGCGGAGGTGGATATGCTGATGTTCTCCGTCAATCCAGCTTATGACTACGGTCAAGGGGAATACGCCAACGGCGGAGTGGATGAGCGCAATGCGATTTATCGGCGCTGTGAGAAGGAAGGAATCGGCATCTCCGTGATGAAGCCTTTCTCCGGGGGGCAGCTCTTGGACGCCAGGCAATCGCCCTTCGGTCAGGCCTTAACAGAGTATCAGTGTATCCGCTATGCCCTGGACAGGCCGGGGGTACTGACGGTGCTGCCCGGCGCGCAAAGCATCCGGGAAATCGAGAAGCTGCTCGCGTATGAAAACCAGCCGGAGGAAGCGCTGGATTATTCCATCGTCGGCTCTTTCGCACCGCCTCAGGCAAGCGGAAAATGCGTGTACTGCAACCATTGCAAGCCCTGTCCCGCAGGGATCGATATCGGACTGGTGAACAAGTATTACGATCTGGCAAAGGCCGGAGACAGACTGGCTGTGCAGCATTATAAGACGTTGGAAAAGAACGCCGCCGATTGTATTCAGTGCGGCCACTGCGACAGCCGCTGCCCCTTCTCTGTGAAGCAAAGCGGAAGGATGCGGGAAATCCGGGTGTTTATGGAATCACAATGCTTGCTCTTATAAAATGCTGACATTGGCGGACGATTCAGCTAAAAAAATCGTGGTTATGAAAATCTATTCAGGTACTTGATAGCCTTACACTTGGTCAATCAAGGATTCTGTTTCATTTTCTTTCATGTTATGTGAATATAGATGCAAATTTACTTCAGCAGTTTTAAGCCAGCGAGCCAATCGGTCAACAGCTCGCGGGTGCGTGTTTCGTTTTCCTGGGCAGTTTTGCCCTGGATGGCAAGACCCTGCAGCACAGCGCAACCCGGCAGAGCGTTCTCGATCACCTGCTGGGTGCCGCTCTGACCGCTGCCCTCGTGGGTGTTGAAGGGGATCACGGTCTTTCCAGCCAGGTCATAGCTTTCGATGAAGGAGTAAATCGCCTGGGGCATCCTGCCGTGCCAGATGGGATAGCCAATCAGGATCACATCATAGTCAGACATGTTCTCCACGGGTTTGGCCAGTTCAGGCCGGGCGTTTTCGTGATATTCCTGTTTGGCGATCTCGACCTTCTTCATGTGATTGTCGGGGTATTTCCGGACGGTGTCGATGTAGAACAGATCGCTGTCGATCAGGGCATGGATCTTCTTCGCCACGATCCAAACCGGAGGATTTGTTCCGTACTGAATCTTTCTCAACCATCAGTCGATTGTCTGTACGCTTCCGTTATGCTATGGTTGAAATGGAGGTGATTCGGCGTGAATCCTGCGCGCCTCGGCGCTTTCATCCGGTCCATAAGGATCAGCAAAGGCATGACTCAGCAAACCCTGGCGGAAGCTCTGCATGTGACGGACAAAGCTGTTTCGAAATGGGAGAGGGGGCTTTCCCTGCCGGATATCTGTCTTTTTTCCAATCTTGCAAATGTTCTCAACGTATCTACCAGTGATCTTTTGCTGGAATGTTCGGACGAGGAAACGCCTTCCCATCTGGTGCAGATTTATGAGGCCGGCGCGGATATCCGGGCTCCGCTCCACATCATTCTGGGTTGCGTGGAGCTGCTTCGGAGATACCGGGAAAACGACGGACTGTTTGAACGGTATCTGGAAAGTATCCGAATCTCCGGCGAGTACCTGCTGGCTGTTGTCGAGAAAGTAAAGTACCCGGGTCAGCTTGATCATCTGCTCAGTCAGCCCGGCCAGCCTTCCCGAACGCCGGCTGTTACCTATGACTTTACCGGGAAAAGAATTCTGATCGTGGAGGACATGGAGGTGAACCGGGAGATCGCCGCGGAGATTCTGCGCGGTACCGGTGCGTCCTTTGATTTTGCGGAGGATGGACAGATCTGCCTGGACATGGTTTCCTCCTCCCCGCCGGAATATTATGACCTGATCCTGATGGATATCAGCATGCCGAGAATGGACGGCCTGGAAGCAACAAGAAAACTCCGTCAGAGGGGCTGCTCCCTGCCGATCATTGCCATGACCGCAAATGTCAGCGAGCAGGACAGAAACGCGGCGATGGAAGCCGGCATGAATGCCTTTGCGGAAAAACCGATTTTTATCGATAAACTGTTTGCCGTCCTAAGCGAGTATTTACAGGAGAAACAGCCCGGGAGCGTGATCTTTGGAAGGGCGGATCACGCCTGACGGGGAAAGTCTCCTGGGAATAATGTACGGGGTGTTGAATACAGATGGCTGATCAGATCAATAAAACCCCCGAGCAGCGGAGGATAATCAGCGGCCGCATGCTCCTGCTTTGCCTGTCGGGACTGCTGATCAATACAATCTTTGCACACATGGCGCGGATGATGGCGCTGCCCCTGTATCTGGACAATATCGGCAGCGCTCTGGCAGCGGCTCTGGGCGGTTATATTCCGGGAATCATCGTCGGGCTTCCTGACCAACCTGATCAACGGGATCTGGGATTATACCTCCATCTATTACGGCTCTCTGACAATTCTGATTGCCGTGGCGTCCGCCTGGTTTGCTGGAAAGAAATGCTACAGTTTCCAAAAGCCCTGGCGGCTTCTGGCGGTCATCGCGGTTTTCGCCCTGATCGGCGGCGGTCTGGGCTCCGTACTGACCTGGTTCCTTTACGGGTTCTCATTTGCCTCCGGTATCTCCGCACCGCTGGCCCTCCGCCTTTTCTCCGGGGGAATTACGAATGAGTTTCTGGCCCAGCTCGCTGCGGATCTGCTGGTCGATCTCGCGGACAAGAGCATCACCGTCTTCATTGTCGCCCTGTCCTTCAGCATCCTGCCTGCATCTCTCCGGGAGAGCCTGTATTCAGCCGGCTGGCAGCAGACGCCCCAGTCCAGGGAAAGACGGACCGCCGCCGGCAAAAAGCGTGCGAGGATCGTTTCCCTGCGCATGAAACTGATCGCCCTTGTCATCTCGGGCATGGCCATCACCGCCGCGGCTTTAGCCGCGATCAGCTTTGTCCATTTCAACGTTTCCGCCCGGCGGGAGCAGGAAAATCTGGCCCGGGGCGTTGCCAGCGTTGCCTCGGACGCGATCGACGGGAACCGTGTGGATGAATACATCCGTCTGGGATGGGATGCGGAGGGATATTCCCGGATCGCGAAGCGTTTCGACGATCTGGCGAAAAGCTCGGAAAACATTCAGTATGTATATGCCTACCGGATTCTGGAAAATGGCTGTCAGGTTGTTTTTGACGCGGATACGCCGGATATGCCCGGCGGAGCGCCTGGTGATTTGGTGGAGTTCGATGATGCCTTCCTGGACAAGCTGCCGGATCTGCTCGCCGGCCGGGAGATCGAACCCGTAATCTCCTCCGGGCAGTTCGGCTGGCTGCTGACCGTTTACAGGCCGGTCTTCGACACTCAGGGTGTCTGCCAGTGCTATGTCGGCGTGGACATCAGCATGGAGCATATCCGCCGGAGCGGCTATCAGTTTCTGGCCCAGGTGGTGTCCCTGTTTTTCGTTTTTCTGCTGATGCTCCTGACAGTCACCATCCTATAACATCATCCTGCCCATCAACGCCCTGGATGACGCCATGGATCATTCCAGCTATGCCACGGAAGAGGAAAGGGATGCGGCTGTTTCCCACATCCGGGATCTGGATATCCGCACCGGGGATGAGATCGAAAACCTCTATCACGCCATCACCGGAACCACCGAAGCCATGGTGCAAACCGTGCAGAACATGGAACGCCAGAGTGAGATCATCAGCCGGCTGTAGAACGGCCTCATCCTTGTACTGGCCGACGTGGTGGAAAGCCGGGACAAATGCACCGGCGACCATGTAAGAAAGACTGCCGCCTATGCGGATATCATCCTGCGGGAGCTGAAGAGGGAAAACATTTATACGGATCAGCTGACGGACGCGTTTGTTTCGGATGTGGTTCACTCGGCTCCGCTTCACGACATCGGCAAGATTCAGGTTCCCGATCTCATCCTGAATAAGCCCGGAAAGCTTTCAGAGGACGAATTTGAAGCCATGAAAGCCCATACCACCGCCGGAGCCGATATGATCCGGCATGCCATGGATATGGTCTCCGAATCTGATTCCGGGTATCTCAGAGAAGCCATGAACCTGGCCAACTTCCATCACGAAAAATGGGACGGGACGGGATATCCCCGCGGACTGAAGGGAGAAGAGATCCCGCTCTCCGCCCGGATTATGGCCGTGGCGGATGTGTTCGACGCCCTGGTGTCCAGGCGAAGTTACAAGGAACCCTTCTCATTCGAAAAAGCGATGCGAATCATTCAGGAGGATTCCGGCTCCCGCTTTGATCCAGCGATTGTGGACGCGTTCTGCCGGGCCGGGGAGGAAGTCCGCCGGGTCATGAACAGCGTCCTGTCCAGTTGTCTGCCAGAACCCGCCGAGCGTTGATTTTCCTGGATTCTTTGGTGTGGAGAAGTGGACAGTCTTCCGGCACAGTTGTCCGTTTGAATCAAGCCTGGCGGAAGCTTTGGTTTTCCCCCTCAAACTGCCATTGAGAGAGCATTTCCCGCATCCACTCATAGACATTCATCCCATAGACCTGCTGGAGATGAGCAGGGGTCATCACTTCATTGATTGTACCCCGCGAAATCATTTTTCCATGATCCATTAAAACCGCATGGGAACCATAGTGCCGGGCAAGACTCAGATCATGCACTACGGACAGGACCGCACGTCCCGGTTCGTTCAGCCATTCCCGGATCAGTGAAAAAATATGCTTCTGATATTTCAGATCCAGATGGTTTGCCGGTTCATCCAGGATCAGCACCTGCGGATTCTGTGCGAATACCTGGGCCAGGAATACCCGCTGGGTTTCTCCGCCGGAGAGGGTCAGCATGCTGGCATGCCTCAATTCAGTCAGGCCGGTCATTTCCAGGGCTTTTTCCACCAGTGCTTTTCCCGGATCATCCCTGCCGGAAAACAGTCCCGCTTTATAGGCATACCGTCCCAGGCTGACAACTTCTTCCACCGTATAGGCATAACTTACGTTGTTCTTCTGTGACAAAACGCCAATTCGCTGCGCAAGGCGGGCCCCCTTCAGTGTACGAATATCATCCTGATTCCACCGTATGCTTCCGGAATATGGCACTCCCTGCGCAATTGCCTCGATCAGGGTAGACTTTCCGGCACCGTTCGGACCGGCCAGCATGAGCCATTCCCCTTCACTGAGCTGAAAGGAAAGATCATCCACAACCGTACAATTCCCATAGCGGACCGTGATATGTTCTCCTGAAAGCATCCGGATCACCTGGCTTTCCTGGTCTGATAGAAAATGATGATAAAGGCAATAGCGCCAACAATTGATGTGACCACGCCAATCGGAAGCTCTATCGGACTGAGAAGTGTACGCGCGGTCAGGTCCGCCAGCAGCAGAAAGATCGCACCGGAAAACAGTGCAGCCGGCAGCAGACGCTTATGGTTCGGTCCAACCAGCATCCGGGCAATATGCGGCATAATCAGGCCCACAAAGCTGACCGTGCCGGCAATGGAAACGCATACGCCGATGAGCACGGAAACGGTAATCAGAATAATCAGCTTCACACGCTTGACATTGACTCCGATATGACGGGCATTGTCTTCTCCGATGGCGAACGCGTTCAGTTCCGGACTGAAGCGAATCAGAATCCCGCCGCAGAGGAGAAGCGCCAGCCCCATGATCTTCACCTGATCATAATTCACCCCGGAGAAGGAACCCATGGTCCAGAAGCTCAGGGATCTAGTATGATCGCTGGCAAAGGTGATAATCAGCGAAATGATGGCGGAAATAAACATCGTGAAAATGACGCCGATCAGAATGATGCTCCCGGTGCTCAGAGACCGGTCCAGCGCATAGGATAAGGAAAGAATCAGAATCAGGGAAGCAAAGGCAAAGATCATTGCCATGACCATGCTGCCGCCGAAGGAGATCCCCGGCAGGGTAAAACCGGTGGCAATGGCAATCATGGCTCCCAGGGCGGCGCCGGAAGAAACCCCCATCGTAGAACCGTCCGCGAGCGGATTGCGCAGGAGGCCCTGCATGGCCGCTCCGCATATGGATAAAGCCGCCCCGGCCAGCATCACGCACAAAACGCGGGGCAGGCGAACATTCAGAATGATGTTTTTTGCGATATTTTCCGGGATGGGCAATCCGCGGATTGCGTTCCACACCGCAGTTACCGTATCTGAAAAAGAAATCCTGACGCTGCCGACACAGACACACAGAATCATCGTGAGAAAAAGCACAGTCATCAGGAGAAAATATGTCAGGAGAGTAAACTGTTCCCGCTTCAGCTGTCTTTTATCCTGCATGGGTACCTCATGGAAAACCGGGGAGCCGAAACCGATCCGGCTCCCCGGAAGATGTGTGATCAGGCTGCCGGCTTTTCCTCAGCAGCGATTTCGTTGACGAAATTGAAAAGCTCGATGGCAGCGTCCTTCAGCCGCGGGCTGGGCCGGGCCATGCAGCTGTCCTCATCATTGAATACCTTCTGATTCTGAATGGCGTTGATGTCGCCCCAGCCATCCCGGGAAAGGATCTCTTCAACACCCTGACTGCCCATATTGGTAATCAGCACGATATAATCCGGATTGCGTTCGATGACCTGTTCTTCACTGATCATCAGCCAGGCATCCGCCTGATCATCAAAGATGTTTTTGATGCCGCAGATTTCAGCCAGCTCGTTCATATAGCTGCTGCTGCCGGCCGTGTACAGATAGGGAGGAGGAGAAATCTCAAAGTAGACCTTTTTGGCTTCGCCGGACGCGCGGGCTTTGATCTCATCAAAGGTCTGCTGCATATCAGTGATGACGGCTTCAGCTTCAGCCTCTTTGCCCATCAGCTTTCCGATCAGGGTAATCGCGGTATACACGCTTTCAATATTGGAAGTGGAGCTGACGACGACCTTCACGCCGTTTTCCTCCAGCTGCCTGACCTGTTCTTCGCTCTGGCTCATGCTGTTCAGCAGCACAACCTGGGGCTGAAGCGCCAGGATCTCTTCCACATTGGTTTCCGCACCGGACTGGACCACCGGCACATCCAGGATGGAAGCCGGATAGTCCACATACTGCCCACGGCCGACGATGGCATCCTCGCAGCCAATGGCGCAGAGAATCTCACAGTCGGAAGGCTGAATCACGACGATCCGGGTGGCGGGCTCAGCCAGCGTGACTTCGCGGCCGAACATATCCGTCACCGTGATGCCGGTGTCTTCGGCCAGCGACGCGGCAGCGCCGGCGGCCAGCAGGAGAACAAGAAACAGGGAAACCAGTTTTCTGGACATTTTCTGTCCCTCCTCAAAAAATGATCAAATGAATCAGCGGGAGGGCCTTTTCAAATAAGAAAAGCGTCCCTCCCTGAGGCACGCCAACAAAACCTGCTGTCATTCAGGCCCGCAGGTTTCCTAGCATATCCCACCCCCAGGGGAATGATCAATTCACGGTGTAAACAAGTCTCCCGGCTTGGCCTCATCCTACTTGCACACCTTCCCGCTTTCGCAGTGGCTTCATCCATGCTTTCGTCCGCTTCACGGTTACTGGGATAGCCCGGAACTTTCATCCGTGTTCCTATGACGCCTGATTCCGTCAGGCGCCGCGCATCGCTGCGCAGATACACCGGCTATTCATTTGTCAGGAGCATTATATAATTCCGGGAACGGATCGTCAATCGCTCTCCGGACACCCCGCACCGGTGCCCGGAGCTGAAGCGGGATATTCCCCGTACCAATATGAAAATCCGGCAGGAATGGGAAGCAATCTGTCGTATTATTATGAACATGCTGAACTCAGAGCAAGCATATTTCTGAACGCAGGAGGTTTTTCCGAATGTCAGAACGCAGGAATGACAGCCGCGCCCGGGAAGTGGAGTAGAATCTGCTCACCGTCAGCCGGCTGGATGATGAACAGCTGTTTGAAAAGTACAGGACGGAGCCGGACGGCCTGAATCAGGTTGAAGCGGCCGAACGGCTGGAGGAGTACGGCCGGAACATCATCGACGTCAGCAATGAGAACAGCCTGCTCAGCCGGATCAGGGAAGCAATCATCAATCCGTTCAATATCGTCCTGATGATCGTGGCGGCTGTCACCCTCTTTACGGACGTGATTCTGTCGGACGAGCCGAACCCGGCGACCTTTATCATGCTGGTTCTGATCATCCTGATCTCCGGCATCATATCCTTCGTGCAGTCCGAGAAATCCAACAATGCCGCGCAGAAGCTGCAGAAGATGATCGCCAACAAAATCGATGTCATCCGGAACGGCAGCGTGATGGAGATCGATATCGATGAGGCAGTGCCCGGCGACGTCGTGAAGCTTGCCTCCGGTGACATGATCCCCGGCGACGTTCGCTTCATTGAGTCCAAGGATCTGTTCATCGACCAGTCTCAGCTGACGGGGGAGAGCAATCCCGTCGAGAAATTTGCCGGCCCGGATCCGGAGGGGAACAGCCTGACGGATATCGACAATATCGGTTTCATGGGCAGCAACATCGTTTCAGGCAGCGCGAAGGGCGTCATCCTGGCCACCGGAAACCATACCTATTTCGGCAGTATGGCTAAAAGCCTGAATACATTCAGGGAGAAGAGCAGCTTTGAAGAAAACCTGAACTCCATCAGCCGCCTGCTGATCAGCTTCATGGCGGTGATGGTGCCCATCATCTTTATCGCCAACTTCATCACCAAGGGCAACTGGCTGCAGTCCCTGATGTTCGGCATTACGATTGCCGTCGGCATCATGCCTGAAATGCTGCCCGTCATCATGACATCCTCCCTGGCCAAGGGTGCCGTCAATATGTCCCGCAAGCAAACCATCGTGAAACGCCTGAGCTCGATCCAGACCTTCGGCGAGATGGACGTGTTCTGCACGGACAAGACCGGCACCCTGACCCAGGATGAGATCGTCCTGGAAAAATACATGGACGTCCTGGGGCGTGAGGACAAGCGGATCCTGCGGCACGCGTTCCTGAACAGCTATTTCCAGACCGGCCTGAAGAACCTGATGGATCTGGCCATCATCAACCGGGCCGAGAAGGAAGAGCTCTCTTTCCTGAAGGAAGCATACGTCCGGGAGGATGAGATTCCCTTCGATTTCAGCCGCCGCCGGATGAGTGTCGTCCTGAGGGACAGGGAAGGGAAACGCCAGCTGATTACCAAAGGCGCGGTGGAAGAGATGCTCTCCATCTGCTCCATGATCGAGATCGACGGTGAAGTGAAGCCGCTGACACCCGAGCTGGCGGCCAATGCGCAGAAGATTGCCGACCAGAACAACGCGGAAGGAATCCGCGTCATTGCCGTCGCACAGAAGAATGAAGTACATCAGGTCAATGTCTTCGGTGTCCAGGATGAAAGTGAGATGGTGCTCATCGGCTTTATCGGATTCCTGGATCCGCCGAAGCCCTCCGCCGGGTCTGCGATTGCCGCCCTGCAGAAGAACGGGGTGCGCACCGTGGTTCTGACCGGAGACAACGAAGGCGTGGCGGTCGCGATCTGCGGCCGGCTGGGAATCGATACGGACTACACGCTTACCGGGGCGGATGTGGAAGCCATGGACGACGCCGCACTGAAGGAAGCGTGTGAAAAGTGCCATATTTTCTCGAAGCTTTCGCCCTATCAGAAGCAGCGTGTGGTGAAAGCCTTCCAGTCCAACGGGCATACCGTCGGGTATATGGGCGACGGCATCAATGACAGCCTGCCGCTGAAGCAGTCCGACGTCGGCATTTCCGTGGACACCGCCGTCGACATCGCCAAGGAGGTCGCGGATATCATCCTGCTGGAGAAGGATCTGCAGGTGCTGGAGGAGGGCGTCATCGAGGGGCGCCGTACCTTTGCGAACATGTCCAAATACCTCAAGATGACTGTCAGCGGCAACTTCGGCAACATGTTCTCGGTCGTTATCGCGAGCATCTTCCTGCCGTTCCTGCCGATGCTTCCGATCCACATCCTCGTGCAGAACCTGCTGAACGATTTCGCCCAGCTGGGCATGCCCTTTGACCATGTGGAGAACGAATATATCGAGAAGCCGAAGCGCTGGGACATTCCGGGCATCAAGAAGTTCATGATCTGCTTCGGCCTGCTCAGCACGGTGCTGGACGTGCTGTGCTTCCTGGTTCTGTGGTTTGTGTTCCGGTTCGACAGCGTGGACAGGGCCGGCTTCTTCCAGTGCGGCTGGTTCATGTTCGGGGTCATCTCCCAGACGATGGTCATCCATACCATCCGCACGCCCAGGATTCCGTTCATCCAGGACCGGGCATCCAGGCAGCTGATCCTTTCCACCCTCGCTGTCTGCATCGTCACGCTGCTGATCGGCTTTACGCAGATCGCGCTGCTCTTCAGCATGCCGGTGATGCCGTTCTCCTTCCTGGCCTGGATGGCGGGGCTGATGGTGATTTACACGATCCTGGCCCAGGCCATGAAGACCGTTTATATCCGGATCAATCAGGAATGGGTCTGATCCCCGGTTCCCCAGGGAACGGACGGCGGGTGCAGACCGGCCGGTTCTGTCGCAGCCTCTCCCGCAGCGGGGAGGCTGCTTTTCATGCCGGGAGCCTGAAACCCTTTGCGGCATATGGATCCGCAGAGCCCCGGATGACGTGGAAAAGCGCCTGAAACTAAACATTGACAGGGGGGGTGAACTATGATTAAATAACAAACTGGTTGCATTCAATCCGGAGCGGGAGGGGAAAAAGATGCGGAAGCTGATTGAATTCCGGGACATCGTAAAAAGCTTTGACGGTCAGGTTGTGCTGAAGGGCGTGAACCTGAACATCAACGAAAACGAATTCGTGACGCTGCTGGGTCCTTCGGGATGCGGCAAGACAACCCTTCTCCGGATTCTGGGCGGTTTCCTGGAGCAGGACAAGGGCACGGTGATTTTTGACGGACAGTGCATC
>JAFRGU010000276.1 GCA_017433675.1 Clostridia bacterium | reverse complement strand
GGTGTATGGCAATCTCAACCGAACTGATGATCAACGAGGAAATCCGGGACCGGGAGGTCCGGGTGATCGACGAAAACGGCGATCAGCTGGGCATCATGTCCATTCAGCAGGCGCTGGCCCTGGCGGAGGAACGGGGATACGATCTGGCAAAGATCCAGCCCGCATCCAAACCGCCGGTGTGCAAGCTGCTGGACTACGACAAGTACCGCTATGAACAGGCCAAGCGGGAGCGGGAGAACCGGAAGAATCAGCGGGTTGTCGAAGTCAAGGAAGTACAGCTGTCCGCCACCATCGAAGAAAACGATGTGAACACCAAGGCGAAGATGGCTATCCGCTTCCTGGAAGGCGGCGACAAGGTGAAGGTTTCCATCCGCTTCCGCGGACGGCAGATCACACACAGCGAGATCGGCAAAAAGGTTATGGACGACTTTGCGGAACGCTGCAAGGACGTCAGCATGGTCGAACGCCGCCCTGTGCTGGATGGCCGCAACATGATCATGATCCTGGCTCCCAAGGCCGCCAAGGCTTCCTTCGCCGAGAGAAAGGCGAAGAAGGAAGCCGCGACCCGGGAAACCGCTTCTCCGGAAGCGAAGGAGTAAAGAAGCATTGGAAGGAGGACCCAGTTATGCCTAAGCAAAAATCCCATCGCGGAGCTGCCAAGCGCTTTTCCTTTACCAAATCCGGTATTGTAAAGCATAAGCAGATGAACGCCAACCATCAGGTGCGCCTGAAGACCACCAAGCGGACCCGCCACCTGCGGAATCCCGGTATCGTGGACAACGCCGCTGAAGCCCGCACGATTCATAAGCTGCTGCCTTACAAATAAGCTCGGCAAGGAGGAAATCAATTATGGCACGCATTAAGAGGGCCGTGAATGGCCATAAAAGTCGCCGCAAGGTGATGAAACTGGCGAAAGGCTACTGGGGAGCGAAATCCAAGCAGTACCGCGCCGCTAAAGAACAGGTTGCCCGCAGCCTGCGGTATGCATATGTCGGACGGAAGCTGCGCAAGCGCGAGTTCCGCCGGCTGTGGATCACCCGTATCAACGCGGCGGCCCGGCTGAACGGCATGAGCTATTCCAGGTTCATCGCGGGACTGAAGAAGCAGAACATCGAAGTGAACCGCAAGATGCTGGCGGATCTGGCCGTCAACGACGCGGAAGGCTTCGCGAAGCTGATCGAGATCGCAAAACAGTAAGACCGGATCCAAGAATCCCTCTTCCATCATCACAGAAGAGGGATCTTTTCATGTCCGGCGGACACGGGCGGGAGGCTTGACTTTTCCGGGCCGGGCGGATAAACTGAAGATACAGAAACCAAAAAATGATCCCTGCGGGATCGGGAGAGAAGAGGGAACCTGATTTGAAGAAACAGATTACCAACAAGCTGCTGTGGATCTTTGCCATCGGACAGTTCGGATGGAGCCTGCTGTCCGGCGTGGTAGCCAACTGGATGGTGTACTACTACACAGGCACCCCGGACGCGCAGAATCCCAATACGGGTATTTTTGCCTCGGGAATCACCCAGAACCCCATTCTGTTCAAACTGACCCTGTTCGGACTGGTGCTGGCGGTGGGGCGGATCTTTGACGCCATCACGGATCCGCTGATCGCCGGATGGTCCGACCGGAGCAAATACAAGGGCGGACGGCGGATACCGTTCATGCGGGCGATCGCGATTCCCTTCGCGCTGGTGACCATCGCGCTGTTTGTCGTTCCCCAGACCGGGAACATCGCGGTGAACGACGTGCTGCTGTTCACGCTGCTGATGGTTTTCTATCTCTTCATGACAATCTTCTGCACGCCCTACAACGCGCTGATCGCGGAGCTGGGGGATACCCAGGAGCACCGGATCAACGTTTCCACCTATATCAGCTTCACCTTCATCGTAGGCCAGAGCCTGAGCTTTATGCTGCCCAACCTGGCGGGAATGCTGGAGGGCATGGCCGGGCAGGCGGGATCCATCCGGCTGGCGGTGACCATCATGGCGGCGATCGCGTGCGCTGCGATGCTCATTCCCTCTTTTTATATCAAGGAACGGGACTACATCGACGCGAAGCCCAGCGAGACGAAGGCTTTCTCCAGCCTGCTGAAGACCTTCCGGAACGGGCAGTTCCGCCGGTTCGTCTACAGCGACGTAATCTACTTCTTCGCGCTGACGCTGTTTCAGACCGGGCTGGCCTTCTACGAGACCAAGCTGATGGAAATCGAGGACACCTGGACATTCGTGCTGACGGCAACGATGACGTTCATTTCCGTGCTGCTGTATCCGGCGGTCAATAAGCTGGCTCCGAAACTGGGCAAGAAGAAGCTGATCGTGACCGGGTTCTTCGCCTATTCGCTGGTATTCCTGATCACATCCCTTTGCGGGAAAGGCCTGCACTGGGGATTCATCGTGGCGGTGTGCGCCGCTGTGCCGATGGCGATTCTCGGCATCCTGCCGCAGGCCTGCGTGGCGGATGTGGCGGAGCTGAGCCGGCTGGAAACCGGAGAGGACCGGAGCGGCATGTTCTTCGCGGCGAGAACCTTTGCCTTCAAGATGGGCCAGGCGCTGGCAATGGTCGTTTTCACGAGCATGACCGTGAGCGCCACGGCAGCTTCCTACCGGAGCACAGCGATCGTCGCGACAGCGACATGCCTGATCGGTGCATGCCTGTTCCTGCTGTACAACGAGAAGATGATCCTCGGGCGGATCAGCGAACTGCGGAGCGGAAAAAAATAAAAAACCAAATCGGAAAACAGCATCTGGGGAAAGACAGCTGCTGTTTTCTTTTGCCCGGAAAACGGTGAAAACGCACAGCATGCGCAGAAGAAAGCATTGTGTTCACCGGCGGATCCGGATATAATCAGGCGGGAAACGAAACAACCCCGACGAGGAGGAGCGGAGAAGCATGAAAAAGCTGATAGCGATGGCAATGGCGCTGATGATGGTTTTCGGCGCCATGCCGGGATTCGGAGAAGCCGCAGCGGCAGAGGACGGTCTGCCGGCGGCGGGCGAGGTGATCCATGGATTCGAGGTCAAGGAAATCCGGGATTTTCCGGCCGCAGGCGCGGAGCTGGTGCTGTTTGAACACGGGAAAACCGGGGCAAAGGTGATGTACATCGCCAACGATGACACGAACCGGGCATTCCAGCTGACCTTCCTGACCCGGCCTGTCGACAATACGGGTCTGCCCCATGTTTTCGAGCACGCAACGCTGTACGGAAGCGACAAATATCCCTCCAAGACGCTGCTGTTCAACGCCAGCTATCAGACCTACAATACTTACATCAACGCGACAACCATGGACGCCATCACCAGCTACCCGCTGGCCTCGCTGAGCGAGGAGCAGCTGCTGCGGCTGGCGGACTGGTACATCGACAGCTGCTTCCATCCCAACATCATGAAGGATGAGAGCATCTACAAGACCCAGGCCTGGCATTATGAGATGGCGGACGCGGACAGCCCGCTGACCCTGGAGGGCACCGTGTACACGGAGATGGTCGGCGCCATGACCCGGGACGCGACCGCCCTGCACAATGCGAACGAGGTGACCTTCCCCGGGGCGTCCCTCTCCTATGAATACGGCGGGATGCCGGCCCACATTCCGGAGATGACATGGGAATCCCTGAAGGGATACCATGACCGGTACTATCATCCATCCAACTGTTTCGTGCTGCTGTATGGCGCGCTGAAGAACTACGGGGCGTTCCTGGAGCTGCTGGATTCGGAATTCTCCCAATATGAACGGAAGGAATTCACGGAGGACGAGGCGGACTACCGGCGCATTACGGAGCCGAAGGTAAGCAAGATTCCATATCCGACCCCGGCCGGAACGGACACGGCCAGTCAGAGCACCGTGATGTACTACGTGGTGTGCCCGGGCATGAAGGGCGACACGGCCGCAGAGCAGGCCATGGACCACCTGTGCAGCCTGATCGGCAGCCAGGGCTCCCCACTGATGCAGAACCTGAAGAAGGCGCTGCCCACCGGCACCTTCAGCGTGGGCCGGGAGGTGGCTGCGCCGGACGACGCTGTTCTGTTCTCGGCGAGCAATGTGAACGAGGACGACGGGGAGGTTTTCCGACAGACGATCCAGGACAGCCTGCGGGAAATCGCGGAGCAGAACCTTGACGCGACGCTGGTGGATGCCATCATGACCCAGCTGCGGCTGAGCGACAAACTGACCGGGGAACAGGCCAGCCCGGTGGAGAGCATCGTCCGCCTGATGGCCTACTATTACGCCGTGACCGGGGATCCTTTCGCCTATCCGGCGATGAAGGACGCCTACGGCAACATGGAGCAGGAATACAGGGAAGGGCAGTACACCGCGCTGATCAACAGCTGGCTGCTGGATCCCGCGCTGTATACGCTGACTACCACCTACGCTGCCCCGGGAATGAAGGAAACCGAGGACGCGGCGCTGGAGGCGAAGCTGGCGGAGATCAAGGCCAGCATGAGCGAAGAAGAAATTGCCGCCATCGTGGCGGAAACCAACGCGGCGCCGGAGGAAGAGGATAACAGCGCGCTGATGGCGAAGCTGAAGGCGGTCGATGTGGCGACGCTGCCGGAAGAAATCAAGACTTACACCAGCCGGGACGAAACCGGGGAAGACGGCATCCGGCGGATCGATGTCACTGCCGGGGTGGACGGCGTGGGGCAGGTGAACCTGTTCTTCGATGCCGCAACGCTGCCGCAGGAGGATATCCACTACATGCGGCTGTACACCCGACTGGTGGGACAGATGGACACGGATACTCACACGAAGGAGGAGCTGTCGATCCTGATGGACCGGTACCTGAGCAGCCGGACGGTTGGCGTGCAGGTCGACGGCGGGCCGACCGAGGCCGATGTCCAGCCCTGGCTAGTGGCGCAGTGGACGGCGCTGGACGAGGACCTGGAAGCCGGATACGGGCTGATGAAGGAGCTGCTGACGCGGACGCAGTTCACGGATACGAAGGTGCTGCAGGAGCGGATCGCTGCCCAGAAGGCCTACGTCCGCAGCCAGATGAACGGCAATCCTTACCTGATTCCCCTGTACAGGGGGCTGGGCGCGGGACTGATGAAATACCGGTACTACGCCTACCTGAACTTCATGGACTACTACGCCTTCATTGAGTCCCTGGAACAGAAAATGGAAACGCAGCCGGAGGAGGTCATCGCCGGGCTGGAGCGTGTGCAGCAGTTCCTGCTGAACCGGAACGGCGCCATCGCGGCTTACGCCGGCAGCGAGGCGGGCATCGCCCTGAACCGGCCGCTGGCGGACGCATTCCTGGCGGAGCTGCCCGGCGAAGCGCGGGAGAAGGCGGCGCTGAACCTGGCTGCGCCTGAGATGAGCGAGGGCGTCATCCTGGACACCAACTCCGGATTCAACTGCCTGATCGGCACATTTGCCGGTCTGGGCGTGACCGCGGATGCCGGGATGCAGGTCATGGCCGGATTGACGGCGGATCAGATCCTGGCTCCGGTACTGCGGGACCAGATGGGCGTATATACGCCCTGGTGCGGCATCCATGAAAACGATGAGGGCATCTATCTGATTACATACCGGGATCCAAACGTGGCGGAGACCTTCGAGGTATACCGGAAGCTGCCGGAAATGCTGGAAGCCATGGTGGTGGATCAGAATACGCTGGACGGATATATCCTGAGCCAGTATTCCAGCTTGGCTAAGCCCGCCGGGGAGCTGACCGGGGCGGTAAAGGAGATCAGCCGGCTGGTAGCCGGGAAGGACGCGGAGCGGACACTGAAGCAGATGCGGGAGCTGAAGCAGGTGACTCCCGACAGTATCCGGTCCTTCGCGGAGATGCTGCGGAAGCTGTGGGAGAGCGGATACCACGCGACCGCGGCAGGCGCGGGCACCATCAACGCCAACGCGGAAATGTATCAGAACATCCTGAATCCCTTCGGGGCGGTGGACGCCGGAGAGGTGACCCTGGTTGATGCCGGGGAGGACCGCGCGGACTATGCTGCCATCCGGTTCGCCTACGAGAACGGACTGATGGCGCTGAAGGGTGACGCGATGTTCGCGCCGGACGACGGAGCCACGGCGGGAGAACTGTACGCGGCGCTGTACCTGCTGATTGGCGGGGGACAGAACGCGGAGGAGGAGGCCATGGCGACCTTCGGGCAATACGGCTTGGTGCCGGAAGGCGTCACGGGCAAAACGCCTCTGAGCCTCGGCCTGCGGGATCAGATTATGAGCGCGTTCGCTACCGTTACCGGAATGCAGATCCCGGCCATCGGCGCCGGACAGGAAGAAAACGTCATGACCCGGGGCCAGCTGGCGCAGGATCTGACGATGTTTGACGACGGTCAATAAGTGAAGAAGAAAGGAGAAGAAAATGAAAAAGGCAAAGCTGATTCTGGACAGGGATTTTGCTGTGGGGCAGGTGGATCCACGGATGTTCGGATCCTTCATTGAACACCTCGGTCGGGCGGTGTACGGCGGCATCTATGAGCCGGATCATCCAACGGCGGACAAGAACGGATTCCGGAAGGATGTGATTACCAAGGTCCGGGAGCTGGGGGTTCCGATCGTCCGGTATCCCGGCGGGAACTTCGTTTCTGGCTTCAACTGGGAGGATTCCATCGGGCCCCGGGACCAGCGCCCGAAACGGCTGGATCTGGCCTGGTTCACCACGGAAACCAACGAGGTCGGGCTGCATGAATTTGCCGACTGGGCGAAGCAGGCCAACACGGAAATCATGTACGCGGTGAATCTCGGGACCCGGGGACCGGACGAGGCGCGGAATGTCGTCGAATACGCGAATCACCGTGGCGGCAGCTACTGGTCGGACCTGCGGATCCAGAACGGTGCGAAGGATCCCTTCAACATTAAACTGTGGTGCCTGGGCAACGAGATGGACGGCCCGTGGCAGATGGGGCATAAGACCGCGTATGAATACGGCCGGGTAGCCAATGAGGCAGCCAAAATGATGAAATGGGTGGATCCCTCCATCGAGGTGGTGGCCTGCGGATCCGCCAGCCATGAGATGCCCACCTACGGATCGTGGGAATACCAGATGCTGGACGAATGCTACGAAAATGTGGACTATGTCTCCCTGCACCGGTACTACGGCAATCCTACCAACGACACCCCCGGATTCCTGGCCCGGAGCATGGACCTGGATGACTTCATCCGGGAGGTTGTGGCGATCTGCGACGCGGTGGGCGGAAAGAAGCACGCGAAAAAGAAACTGAATCTGAGCTTCGATGAATGGAACGTCTGGTACCACTCCGGCGAACAGGACAAGGAGGTCTGGAAGCGGGACAAGTGGGGGCGGGCGCTGCCGCTGCTGGAGGACGTATACAATTTCGAGGACGCACTGCTGGCCGGTGCGATCCTGATCACTTTCCTGAAAAATGCGGACCGTGTAAAGGTCGCCTGCCTGGCACAGCTGGTCAATGTCATCGCTCCAATCATGACCCGGAACGGCGGCGGCGTATGGGCCCAGACGATTTTCTACCCCATGATGCACGCCAGCCGGTACGGCCGCGGAACCGCCCTGAAGCCGATCCTGGTTTCCCCGACATACGACTGCCGGGACTATGAAAAGGTGCCGCTGGTGGACGCTGCGGCAACCATGGGCACGGATGGCAGTGTCACGATCTTCGCGATCAACCGGGACATGACTGAGGACATCACGCTGGAGTGCGATCTGCGGGCCTTCGGGGATCTGAAACCGGAGGAGCATATCGTTCTGCATCACGACGACGTGAAAGCGGTCAATACCGAGGAAAAACCGGACGAGGTGAAGCCCTCCAAGGGCCGGAACGGCAAGATGGACGGCGGACGGATGAACGTGAAGCTGCCGGCGCTGAGCTGGAACGTGATCCGGCTGATGAAGGCATAACCGGGGAACATGCTGAAAGGCGGACTGGACCGAAAAAGACGGGAAACGCAAAAAACGACAGGTTATTTCTCCCGGAATACATTGACTGAGGTGTTTCCATGTATTATAATTCCGATATGGATTCCACATTATACAAAGAAAGGAAGGAAACCCCATGAAAAAACTTGTTTCTCTGATTCTGATCCTTTGTCTGGTGCTGGGCTGCATGGCGTTCGCGTCCGCGGAAACGCAGACAGCTTCCGCCCGCGGCTTTGCCAGCGACGTCACTGTTGAGGTGACGCTGGAAGACGGCAAGGTGACCGGCCTGACGGTGGACGACTCCGGAGAGAGCTATACCATGGCGGGAATCGCCCGTGAGGGCTCCGTGGATAAGCTGATCGAAGCGATCCTAGCTGCAGGCGGCACCGACGGCGTCGACGCCAAGACCGGCGCAACCTTCACCAGCACCGCGGTGATCGAAGCGGTGAACAGCCTCCTGGCCGGCGGCAGCGCGGAAGGCCCCATGAGCTTCACTGCCGGGGAATACGAAGCCAGTGCGGCCGGGTATAACGGTCCTGTGACCGTGAAGGCCACCTTCTCTGAGACCGCCCTGACCGGGGTGGAAATCATTGCCAGCACGGAAACTGCCCACGTGGGCACTGTGGCGGTGGAACCCGTGATTGCCGATATGCTCGCTGCCAACGGCACGGGTGTGGACGGCGTCAGCGGCGCTACCTTCACCACGAACGCCATTCGGAACGCGGTGAACGCG
>JAFRGU010000275.1 GCA_017433675.1 Clostridia bacterium | reverse complement strand
GGGCCGGCCCAGATATCCGGCCCCTTCCTCGCAGCTCCCAGTCAGCCTGCAGTCATGGAATACCATGCCGTACGGCTGCTTTTCATTGGTATTGGCGGCCGTATACCATCCGCCCCGGGTTCCCATATGCAGGGTACATTTCTCAAACCAGCACCGGTAGCATCCGAAAATAAAATCCACGTCCCCTTCGATATAGCAGTGCTCAAAATACTGCCGGCTGTGGGTCAGGTGCCCGTCCTCGACGCGGGTCACCGCCTCGGCGCATCCCCGTCGCGTCCCGATGTCCGCCAGGGTATTGGGGATCCGGATCGGACCGCAGAACAGCGTGTCCTGGTGCGCAATCATTCGGCATTTCCGCCATGCTCCGCGATCCCCCGCTGCGTATACCGCTACGGCCTGCCCCACCTCCCGGCCGTCTCCGGCGTCATTCCGGATGGTCAGGTTCTCGATCGTGATGTCGTCCCCCGTGGTCATCAGCGTTGCGGAAAGGAATGTCCCCTTTTCCTGCCCGTCTGGGTCCGGATCCTTCGCGCATCCGTTCCAGGTGACGATTGTGTCGTTCACGTCCTCACCCATGATCCGTACCCGGTTCCGGTGGATCACCACCTTTTCCCGATAAATCCCCCTGCGCATCAGGATTTCCGTAATATCCTCGTTTCCTTCCGGAATCGCGTCGATAGCGTCCTGCAGGGTCAGAAAATCTCCGTTCCCGTTCCGGTCTACGATAATCATTTTGCTTTTTCTCCTTTCGCGGCTCTTTTGAGAGTGAGAGCCTGAGGGGATAGGAATCCAGTATATGACAAAGCCCTGAAACCATTTCGATTTCAGGGCTTCTCTGGAGGTGCCATCCAGATTCGAACTGGAGAATAAAGGTTTTGCAGACCTTCGCCTTACCACTTGGCTATGGCACCGGAAAAAAATGGAGCGGTAGACGAGGCTCGGACTCGCGACCTCCACCTTGGCAAGGTGGCGCTCTACCAACTGAGCTACTACCGCATAATAAGGCGTGCCTTGGGGCGGAATCGAACCACCGACACTGTGATTTTCAGTCACATGCTCTACCAACTGAGCTACCAAGGCAGGCGCGACCCGGAAGGGGCTCGAACCCTCGACCTCCAGCGTGACAGGCTGGCGCTCTAACCAACTGAGCTACCGGGCCGGATAAATGGTGGGAACAACAGGGCTCGAACCTGTGACCCCTTGCTTGTAAGGCAAGTGCTCTCCCAGCTGAGCTATGCTCCCGTGGGCCACTGCCGAAGCTTTTGGAGACTCCCTCGCAAGCGGCTTTGCCATAATAGCCCATTTTTCTCTCTTTGTCAAGGCCTTTTTTTCTTTTTTTGAAGCTTTTGTTGCCGATCAGGATCGCGGCATGTTCCGTCGAGATTCATTCATGTTCACGAGATTCACGGTTTTGAATCTCGTTCCTCCTTGTTTTTCAACGGGTTGCCGTCGAGATTCAAAAATCTTCATGAATCTCGGACGGTACCATCCCCTGTGTGCATTGAGGGGGAAATTCCCATTGAGGGGGAAACCAAAAAACTTCCGAAACCTGATCCGGCGGGCCTCTCTCATTGAGGGGGAAAATAATTGAGGGGGAAAGGCGATTGGAATCCCGCCCCCTCAGCGCAGTGTGACCGGTTTCATTCCCATGCGGACAGCTCCGGCTTCCGAACGAGTGGGAAAACAAGCGAGTGGGAATTCTTCCGTTTCATTAAGCGTCTCAGGATGAATTCTGTCCGCTCCTTCCCGATCCTGTTCCTCTGAGTATATAATATCATGGAGGACGAACTCTAATCAATCTATAATGGAACTACATATGACTCTAATCTTTTCAGCACTGAAATCCTGAAGTGTCGAAATGCAGTGCTGTTCATCAGATTCAAGTGGACAGCCTGTCAGAAATCTGTCCATTTGAAAAAGAAAACAACCGTTGATAAATCAGTGTTCTCCGGGTTTTGGTGGTCAGATGGCTTGAAAGCATGTCCACTTCACAAAAGAACAGACATATGGAAATACAACGTTCACAGGCCTCAAGTGGACAAGTGGTCATGTGGACATGAGGATCATTCCGCATATCACATGGTGCCAGGAATAAAAAGTTGTACAGGCGTGTACCTTTTCCATTGTGATTTTGGAAGTCTGGCCGTATAATTTGAATTGTATGAATCCCATCGTAAATAGCTGGTTGAAGCGCCGGTCGGATCTGCTGAGCGGCATCCCGGACAGCGAATCCTACAGTTCCGGCTCCGGGGAAACTGCTGCCTGGAAGATTAAAGGAAGGAGATAACCTATGATCCAGTCTCTCTGTGGCCTCTGGCGTGTCACTCATATGGAGTATAAATCAGACCTGACAGAAATACTCTCCCCGTCCTTCTCTCCGGAAGGATGGCTGACGGCAAGAATCCCGGAGGATATCCATACGACGCTGCGCAGGCACGGCGCAATCAGGGGCATGACCTATAACAAGACAGATGAAGAAGACCGTTGGATCGAAGAAAGGGATTGGATCTACCGCAGAGCTTTCCGGCCTGAATCCTTTCCGGACGGAGAACGAGTCCTGCTCCGGTTTGCCGGGGTAGATTGCTTCTGTGAAGTGTATCTGAATGGAAAATGGATCGGTTCCCATCGGAATATGCATACGCCCTTCTCCATCGATGTTACTGATATGCTTCTCCCGGAAGCATTGAATATACTGCTGCTTCGGATTTTCTCTCCTGTCCGCTCAGTGGAGGGGCTGGATGACGGGAAAATCTTCTCCATCACGGACAGTGACCGGATTTTTGCCCGCAAGGCGCAGATGAACTACCGTTGGGATTTCTGCGGCCGTTGTGTCACTCTGGGACCCTGGAAACCCGTGGAACTGGCTTCGCAGCCTTCAGTCGGGCTTGGAAACGAATACATCCGCACCCTTTCGCTGAAAGATGACGGTGCGGATATCGCAGTGGACATCCCGGTATGGGGCGATTCCGGCGATTGCCAGATCGAGGCGGCCTTGTTCGAAGGGAATACGCCCGTTTGGTCCTGGGCTGGTCCGGCGGAGGAAGCCGCACACCGGACGTTTCACGTTCCGCATCCCAGACTCTGGTGGCCGCGTCCCTACGGAGAAGCCTTTCTCTATCGTTTCCGAACCTGCCTGCTCCAAAATGGCACGGAACTGGAGACGCGTTCCCTGTCCTTCGGCATCCGGACGGTGGAGATAAAGCAGGAGCATGAGGCGGACGGAATCAGCTTCCGATTTGTCGTCAATGGGCGGCCACTCTTTATCCGGGGAGCAAACTGGGTTCCCGCCAAGGCCATTTACACCGATCTGACCGATTCGGATTATGATCTGCTTCTGGGGTATGCGGCGCGGGGGAATTGTTCCATGCTCCGTATCTGGGGCGGCGGCATCTATGAGAGTCCCCGCTTCTTCGACCTCTGTGACCAGCTGGGTATCCTTGTCTGGAGTGATTTTATGCTGGCCTGCGGCATATATCCCCAGACTGAAGATTTTCTGGAAGCAATCCGGGAGGAAGCGGAATGGGCCGTAAAAGTCTTCCGGAACCGGACGTGCCTGGCCCTCTGGGCCGGGGACAATGAAAACGGTCAGGCCTATGGCTGGGCCGGCCGGCCGTATGAATTTCGGGAGGACCGGATCAGCCGGTGCATCGGTGAAGTCTGTGCTCAACTCGATCCGTCCCGTTATTTTTTACCCACCTCGCCCGCCAGTCCCTTCCCGGAAGCCCTGGTCGGAGATGATCCCGCGAGCCCCTGGCAGGGCGATCAGCACCTGTATATCATGAATGGGGATCCGGGTGTCCGTGGAAACCGGGATTATGGCCGGGAATACTACAAACGAATTCTGGGGTATCGGCCCCGCTTCGTCAGTGAGTTTGGCTTCATCAGCCTTCCCGGGCGGGAAACCTTCGGTCGCTTCAACCCTCGTCGGGAGTACCTGCGCAACCCGGCAGAGCTGGAAAAGTGTCTTCCGATGCTTCGCCCTTATCTGCAGGCAGGTGATATGGATCGGGTGATTTTCTATTCACAGCTGTTCAACAGTCTGGCGCTGAAGTACTGGATCGAACATTTCCGGAGTCTGAAAGGCGTCTGTTCAGGTGCGTTGTACTGGAAATTCGATGATCCCCTCGCCTCCGCTCCGGATCAGTGGGTCTTTCCCTCCCATATGTGCGCGGTGGATATGTATGGGCATCCCCGGATGACATATGACTACACTCGGCGGGCCTTTGACGATGTCCTTGTCCTTTTGCATGAGGAGGCAGACGGTCGGACCTGTATGGCTGTCAGCGAAGTACTGGAGTCCATCCCGGGCCGATTATCCGTCACGCTGCGGGATTTCATCGGGAATGCTTCCCTGTCTCTGCTCGAAAAAAACGGCGCGGTCCTTCCCGATCAGGTCACCGTCTTTGGCGCTCTTCCGGAGGAAGTACTATCCGCGGTGGACCGTTTTTCTCATTACCTGTGCGTTTCTTTCTGCGCGCTGGATGGCCGCCGGTGGATCAACCGTTATCTTCTGGCGGACGTCAATGAAACAGACCGTCTGTGTCTCCCGAATGCCAGTCTGTCCGCCTCGATCCGCTTCGAGCAGGAAAATATCTTTCTTGCGACACTGCATGCTGATGCTTTTGTACTGGCGGTTCATCTGGTGATACTGGACGCTGTGGTTGATTTTGAAGACAATCATTTTGATATGGATCCCGGAGAAACGAGGACTGTCCGCCTGACGCTGTTCCGCACGGACACCGATCCCCGGGAACTGGCGCTAAGTGTAGAGGGATGGAATGCGTCCCGGCAGCTGCTGCCCCTGTGCGAAGCCAGCACTTTCTGTCAGGTCTGATGATAGCTTTATGACCGGTTTCTTTCGGCAATGAACGCGCGGATCTGTTCCGTCACTTGCTCCCTCCGGTCGCATCGGTCAAAGGAAAAGCTTTCCGGATAATGTTTCATCCGCTCCCAGGGGATCTGTCTGAGCATGGGCTTGAGCACCTGCTCCACTGCAATTTCGTGCAGCACAGCCCGAACCTGGAAATCCAGGTCGTACGCCAGACTTTCCGCCAGCGGCGCATAAAACCGGCTTCCCATCTCCCGGGTCAGGATGCCGGAGATCTTCTCCTCCCTGTGGTGGCTCCATTTTTTTCCGATTTCCCCGGCAAGGCGCATCCAGTCTGAATCCTTTTGAGGCACAACGATCCCCATACAGCGGGCATCTTTATACGTCCAGAGATTCCATGAGATCCCCCTGCTTTCACACAGGCTGATATTCTCCATCAGGAGACTGGCACGAAACGCTTCCTGCTCGTCAGGTATCTCATATCCGGACTCACCGCACCAGACTGGACGTTCAAGCCGGGTAACAGCTGCCAGCTGCCGGTCAAAGATCCGGGTAAATATATCTCTCCGTTTAACCGTATCCATGGTAGGATCCAGGATATCTTCCTCCAGCACAAAGGGATAGAAATGCACTGTGTAGGCGATGTTCGGGTCGCTCTGCTTCTCCAGCAGCGTGAAATCCCGTCCGAAATCCGTACCCTCCAGAAAAAGGATATGATTCGGATCCTTTTCCCGGATGGCCTGAATAATCCGGCTGTAAAAGTCATTGATATCCGCTGATGAAATACCATACCCCGGTTCATTGATGATATCATACCCGGCCACCCACGGATTTTCTGCATACCGGGCTGCAAGCTCCTGCCAGATCCGCACCGTCTGATCCTGGAATACCCGATACTTCCAGAACAGGGACTGCCCGTTCAGATTGTCCGAATGCCAGTCCGGATTCTGGGAACCCGGAGCTGCATGCAGATCCAGAATCACAAACAGTTCATGCTTCCCGCACAGCTGTATAACCCGGTCCAGCCGTTCAAATCCTTTTTTCCGAAATGCTTCGGGATGGCGGTCATCCATCAGGTGGGTGTAGCTGAATGGAATTCGGATGCTATTGATTCCCAGGCTTTTCAGATAGACCAGATCCGCTTCCCCGGCCATGCACTCCAGCATCCGGTCCAGCCAGATTTCCGCCCGTTCCGAACCGTATACCTCCTGAAAGGCACCCCGGATCTGGGAATCGGTTCCCGGGAGGCCAATCATGAAATGCTCAAAATTCATCCAGCTGCCCAGAGCCCACCCCCGCAGCAGGATCTCCCGGCCTTTCCACAAAAAGCGCCGGCCTTCCGCTTTCAGATAGTTCAATTTCATTTCCCTTCTCCGGATGCTTTCCCCGGCAGGCTTTTTTGGATATTCGCGGCGACCGTCCCCGATCTCGTCAGAATTCAAGGGAAACGCCCGGTATATCAGCCGCCTCAGCGGAAACAGTGATGCCCCCGTTCCCCGTGGCCCGTACATAAGCGATGGCATGTCCCAGATGGAAATGAATTATTTTTCCGTGCCTGTTTTCTTCCGACAGGAAATCGCCGTTGTCCAGTCCTTCCAGCCGCCCGTTTCCGTGAACTGTCACCATAACCTCCGTCCCCGGCGCCGTCCACAGTTGATCGTATTCATCCTTGAGAAATAACTCTATCTGAACCAATCCTCCGGGAGTGATCTTCTCATCCCCGAACCGGACAGCTTCCATTCGTGCAGGACCCTTAGATGTTTTCAGTTCCTGGCAGGCCATGGTTTTTCCATCCTGCAGGCCCTCTGCCTTCAGGATTCCCGGATGAAACTGCACCATAAAATGAACCATGCCGTCCTGCCCTGGCTTTCCATATCGGGGATGATCCCCGTTCAGCGTCAGCCGCACCTCCGGACAGTTGGTCATGACCGCAACATGCTTCAACAGACTTTCCCGGAACCCACGCCACTGCTCTGTCATGAGCGGGAAGCCCCAGTTGGGATTTGCGTGGTCGTCATAAGCCCGGTCGTCATAAATACCGATCCGGATCATGGGAGCCGAGGTCCACTGGCTCTGAATATACCAGCTCCGCAGCTTCCGAAACCCGGCGCTGTCAAGAGGACATCCGGTCCATCCGTATACCGGCCAGCCCATGCTCTCCCCGATATAGTCAACCCCGGCCCAGACAAAGCCGCCGGCTACATAGGGCTTTTCCAGGACATCCCGCCAGGGAGACTGGCAAACGGTATTCGCAGTCGTCAGATCCTCCAGCCGGTAATAGGTAAACACCTCCGAACCGATGACCGCTTTGTTCATTCCGGCGTTTCGGAATGCTTCGTAAAAGTTTTCCATATAGTTTCCCATGAAAACGTCTACAATGTCTGCGTACCGGAGTACTGCGTCCACCTTTTTCTTCAGCGGGGCATCCTCGTCGTATCCCTTGATTACGAACCCGATGAGCGCAGCCGACATGGGCCTGGAAGGATCCAGCCTGCGCAGTTCGTCCCGGAATTCCTTCAGATAACGGTAAAAACTTTCCTCGTATTGGATTTCCACCTCATTTCCCACGCTCCATAGGATAATGGAAGGATGATTTCTGTCCCGGGCCACCATCATCCGCAGATCATCAAACCTGTCCTCCCCGAATAGGCGGCTGAAATATATTTTGCTTCGGTCCCACTTGTCATACAGCTCGTCAATCACAGCCATGCCAAGCTCATCACACAGATCATACAGGGATTCATCCATGGGGTTATGGCTGCAGCGGATGGCGTTGCAGCCCAGCTCTTTCAGGCGCCGCAGGCGCCGCCTGAGCACTTCGTCCTGAACAGCGGCTCCAAAGCACAGGCCGTAATCATGATGCAGATCCGCCCCGTATAGTTTCCGGTTCCGGCCGTTGAGGAAAAAGCCTTCGCTTCCACTGAAGGAAAAGCTGCGGAAGCCGACATGTTCCGTGATCCGGTCCGTTTCCCGTCCGTCCGATTGAAGGGTCACCGTCAGCGTATACAGACAGGGATCATCCAGATCCCAAAGGCGAACGTGCTCCGCACGAATCTGCAGATGAAAGGAGTCGTCCTCTGCGATAGTTTCCCCCTCGCCCACAGTCCGGCCTTCGGAATCTGTAAGCAGGGCACACACGGAAACCCCTGCCTTTACTGGGCCTTCCAGCAAAGCCGATACATCCACGGTTCCCCCGTTCCCGGCAGGTTTTGCATCTGCCTGCAGTGTCAGCGGCCGTATATGCACCGGGTCTTTTACCAGCAGCCGCACCCGGCGGTAAAGACCGGCGCCGGAGTACCATCGGTCACCCAGCGTCTGCTCGGCATTCACCTGCACCGCCAGCAGGTTGTCCCCCGTCTGAAGCTTCTCCGTCAGATCCAGCAGATACGGCACATATCCGAAGCGATGTCCTCCTGCGTCTTCTCCGTTTACATAAATCCGGTAAAACCGCTGGCAGCCGTCCAGCATCAGCCAGATCCGTTTCCCTTTCCAGGCTTCCGGAACATGAATCGTCCGCCGGTACCAGCCTGTCTGGTTCCGGGGAAAATACCCCTGTGACCAGCCCCATTCCATATCCGGATCCCGCCGGTTGGCAATCTGCCAGTCATGGGGTACGCTTACCTGCAGAAAATCAGAATCATCAAAATCAGGCTGCTCGCATCCCGCAGCGTTTGTTGTCTGAAAGCGCCAGCCTTCCCGCAGCTCCACCGCATCCGTGTATTTCATCCTTCCGCTTCTCCTTTATGTTACGCCTTGACGCCGGTGAAGGTAATTCCCTTGATCAGATATTGCTGCGCCGCCAGATAAATAATAATCATCGGAATCAACGCACACATGGTTCCGGCCATGATCAGGCCGTATTCCGCGCTGTAGGCGCTGCGCAGGGAGGCCAGTCCCAGCTGAATGGTCTTGTTCCGGTCGCTGTTCAGATAGATCATCGGCCCCAGGTAGTCATTCCACATGAAATTGAAGGTGAAAACAGTCAGCGTGGCCAAGGTGGGCTTGCAGCTGGGCAGGATGATCTTTCCCATGATCGTCATCTCCCGGGCCCCGTCAATCCGCGCGGATTCGCTCAGCTCCGCCGGCACATTCATCATGGCTGTTCTCATCATAAAGGTACTGAAGGCGCTGAACAGCTGCAGCAGGATAATCGCAGTATGACTGTCATACAGCTTCAGCCCGCTGACAATCAGAAACTGGGGAATCATGATTGCATGCCATGGAACCATCATCGTGGACAGGTACAGGAAAAAGATCAGATTCCGTCCCGGAAACTCCAGCCGGGCAAAAGCGTAGGCGCCCATGGAGCTGAAGGCCGTCTGGAGCACAACGACAATCAGCGTAACTTTGATGGTATTCAGGTAATAAGTCAGGAAAGGATAATCCGTCCAGAGCTTTACATAGTTTTTTACCGTTGGATTGGAAGGAATCCACTCAATCGGAAAGCCCATGATGGAACGTTTCAGTTTAAAGGAGGAGGAAAGCGTCCAGAGGAAAGGCATGATCATGGTAATTCCCAGCAGCAGCAGGATAACCAGCATGATCGTGTGAATGGTTCGGATCTTGGTGCTGTTTTTCATCTTTCTTCGCCTCCCCTCAGTCCAGATAGGTGACCCACTTCTTCTGTCCGATGAACTGGATCAGTGTGATCAGCAGAATCACCAGGAACAGGAAGTAGGCTTCAGCGGAAGCGAATCCGAAGCGCAGATAGTTGAAGCCCTCCTGGTAGATCCGGTATACCAGCACATTGGTGGAGGCACCGGGTCCGCCCTCGGTCATGATGGCAATCAGATCGAATACCTGGAAGGAGTTGATGATCAGCATAATAATGACCATAAACAGCGTGGAGGACAGCAGCGGTATCGTGACGTGAAAGAAGCGCTGTACTGTGTTTGCCCCGTCCAGTTCCGCGGATTCATACAGGCTCTTTGGAATGACTTGCATGCCGGACAGCAGGATCACCATGTAGTACCCCACCTGCTTCCAGACAGCCACGATCATCACCGACAGCAGCGCGGTGGAAGAGGAAGCGATCCAGTTTGGTGTTTCCTGAACCCCCAGGGCTGTCAGCACACCGTTGATTGGTCCCTTGGATGGATTGAACAGCATGGACCAGACAATTCCTACCGCCACCATGGAACTGATGGTTGGAAAAAAATACAGGGTTCTCAGCAGACCGGCCCCCTTCATGCCGGAATTCAGCGCCGCAGCCAGCAGCAGCGCCAGAATGACGGTGGCCGGAACAGTAGCTGCGGTATAGATCAGATTGTTTTTGAAGGAGATCCGGAAGTATTCGTCCGCAAACATCCGGACATAGTTGCTGATGCCCACAAAATTGAACTTGTTGAAGCCGTTGTAATCCGTGAAGGAGATCACCAGGCCCATGATAATCGGCACAAAGACAAAAGTCAGAAAACAGATGAAATTTGGAAGCAGAAACAGATATCCGGTCATATACTGTCTCCGCCGGGTTGCCGATATTTTTTTCACCGGCATGTAAGACCGCCTCCCTGCCATCACATTGGCTCAATCTGAAAAATTCATAAAAATGGGAAAAGCCCCGCCGCGGTATGCAGCGGGGCTGAAGCATACGTTACTTGTTCTGCGCCAGAATCGCATCCCGGTGCGAAATAAAGTCCGCCATGGTATCCTCGATGCTCTTCTCGCCAAGCAGATACAGCTGCGCCTGCTCATTGAAGGCTGCCAGTACTTCTGCGTAGCCGGAATGGTTGGGCTGCTCGCAAAACTTCTTGGCATCGAAGAATACGGATACGCAGTCCTTGCCAACAGTTTCCTTGTAGGCTGCCAGGGCTTCCTCGCCGGCATAGGCGTGAATCATGCCATGCTGAGAGAAACTGTAACTGAGCAAGGACGTGTCCGCGGTGTCGTAGGTACCGACGCCAGGATCACCGTCTACAAAGGCATTCCTTACGCGGCTGACACATCCGGTGACAACCG
>JAFRGU010000039.1 GCA_017433675.1 Clostridia bacterium | reverse complement strand
TGGTGGACCGGATCAATGCCCGGGTGCCGCTGCTTTCCGGAGAACTGACGGACGGGCTGGCGGCCGGAGCGCTGGACATGAACGGCGTATGGAGCATTGCGGGACGCCTGCTGGGAATGGGCGCACTGATTATGCTGGGACGGTTCGGGTGGCGGTTCTTCCTGTTCGGCTCTGCCCGGAAAATTGAAAGGGATCTGCGGGGAGACCTGTTCGGACACCTCGAAACCCTTTCCATGTCCTGGTACAACGAGCATAAAACCGGCGACCTGATGGCTCATTTCACCAATGATCTGGGGGCTGTGCGGCAGCTGATGGGCATGACAGTGATATCCGCCTTCGATGCGACGGTGATGCTGATCCTGGTGCTGATCAACATGATCCAGTTCGTCTCCCTGAAGCTGACAGTCATCGCGGTGATTCCCCTGATCATCATCCTGATCGGTGATTTCTGGTTCGGAAAAGCGATGCATAAGCGTTTTCTGGCCCGGCAGGAGGCTTTTTCCGCCCTGACGGATCAGACCCAGGAAGCCATTTCCGGCATCCGGGTAATCAAAGCCTTTGTCCAGGAACGGCAGGAGCTGGCGGCTTTCGCGAAGGCAAATGCAAGGACGAAGGAGAAGAACCTGGACGTGGTTCGACTGGTGGCGCTGGTGCTGCCGATGCTGGATCTGGTGGTCGGATTATCGCTTCTGCTGACACTGATTTTCGGCGGGCGGATGGCGATCTACGGAGAAATCACACTGGGGCAGTTCGTGGCCTTCAACAGTTATGTGGCGATGCTGGTCTGGCCCATGATCGCCGTGGGGGAGAGCGTATCCAATTTCTCCCAGGGAACGGCCTCCCTGCGGCGGATCCGGCTGATCCTGGAGGAGCAGCCTGAAATCCGGGATGAGGGGGATCCGTCCATTACCTCCCTGCGCGGAGATATTGTGCTGGACCATCTGAGCTTCTCTTACCCGGGAACTCCGGCGACGCATCCCACCCTGGAGGATATATCCGTACAGGTAGCCCGGGGAGAGACCCTTGCCGTTATCGGCCGAACCGGCGCAGGGAAAACAAGCATCATGAACCTGCTGGAACGGTTATGGGATACGGACCGGAAGGAAATGATCCGGATCGACGGACATCCGCTTCGGGAGATTCCCCTGCAGGTGCTCCACCGGGATATCGCCTACGTCCCGCAGGATTCTTTCCTTTTTTCCGATACAATTGAAAACAACATTGCCTTCGGCGTGGAAAAAGCGGATCCGGAAGCGGTGCAGGCTGCAGCCATGGCCGCGGACGTGCATGACAATATCATGGAGTTTCCGGAGGGATACCGGACGATGCTCGGAGAGCGGGGCGTGACCGTCTCCGGCGGGCAAAAGCAGCGCATCGCCATTGCCCGGGCACTGATGAAGGATGCGCCGGTTCTGATTCTGGACGACGCACTCTCCGCTGTGGATACGGATACGGAGGAACGGATCCTGCAGCGCCTGAAGGAAATCCGGAAGGGCAAGACGACGCTGATTGTGGCCCACCGGATTTCCACGATCCAGCATGCCGATCATATTCTCGTGCTGGAGGACGGAAGAAGAGCAGAATTCGGGACCCACGCAGAGCTCATGGCCCAGGGCGGCCTGTACCGGTCGACCTATGAGCGGCAGCAGCTTGAAAAGCAGCTGCGGGAGGAGCATCCGGCTGACGAATCCTTCGGGAAGGGAGGCGGTAAGCGGTGAGCGGATCCCATGCTGTACAGAAGACTTCCCTACGGGAAAGGCTCGCTGCGCTGTTCCGTCCGCCTGAAGAAGAGGGACAGGAACTGCGCTATCACGGGAAACCCATGCCCCGGCTGATCGCCTATCTGAAGCCGCACCGGAAAACCTTCTTCCTGTGCCTGGCGCTGGTGCTGCTGCTGACGGGCCTGGAGCTGATCCGGCCCATGATCATCGTAAACGCCATTGACCGATATTTCACCGGAGAAACCCACGTAATCATTCTGGCTGAGGGGCGGGAGCAATGGGATGCCGGTGAACGGGCGGAGGAGCGGTTCGCAGGTGTGATGCAGGC
>JAFRGU010000006.1 GCA_017433675.1 Clostridia bacterium | reverse complement strand
GATGCAGGATGGGCAAAGACGCAATCCCTGAAATAAATCAGATTATCTGTTTTGTTAACAGCCTTTCTCCGGTTTTTATAGGGGGAAGGCTGTTCTTTATACAGACCGGACAGGCCGGAGGGACAGAGGAATGCAGGAAAAGAAAGAACCTATACTGCTCAGAACAACTGCGGAGTGGGTGACCTGTGTCAAGCCTGCAGGCGTGGATTCAGAAAAGGAACTGCCGCGAATCCTGGGAGAAATGCTGGGAGAGCAGGCTTTGCGCCCGGTACACCGGCTGGATATGAATGTCGGCGGGGTGATGGTGTATGCCCGTAGCCCGAAGGCGGCCGCGGAGCTCAGCCGGCTGATACAGAACGGATTATTTCAGAAAGACTATCTTGCGCTGGTTCATGGATCGCTGACCCGGGAGGGCCGGATGGAGGACCTGCTGTGGAAGGACAGCCGACAGAATAAAGTGTTTGTGGTCAGGCGGGTTCGTCAGGGCGTTCACCGGGCGTCGCTGAGCTGGCGGCGCCTTTTCATTGTCCGGGAGGACCAGACGGCGGTGGCTGTTCATCTGGAAACGGGACGGAGCCACCAGATCCGGGTTCAGTTTGCTTCCCGGGGTTGTCCCATCTGGGGAGATCACAAGTATGGCGCCAGAGATCATGAAAAGGAGCTGCTCCTTTTTTCGCATCAGATTCACTTTCCCTGGAAAGGGCAGTCAATCAGCATGAAGGCCTGGCCGGACTGGTGGCCTTCGGAGAATGAATCCGGTTCTGAACCGGAAGGGAGCAAGGGATAATCAGGGATGAAAACAATCCCGGCTTGCAATCTCCTTTCCTTTTCTGTATGATTGTGATGAAGCAGAAAGGGGAACGGATGAATGCGTGAGATGGTCGTTCTGGGGCCGGAAAAGCAGCGGAAGGAAATTGACTGGCGGCATCTGTTTACGGAAGAACAGCTGAACGCCGCAGCGGATCCGAAGCAGATTGCAGGCGTGAAATTTACGACCCGGATGTATTATTATCGTTCCGCAGCCGTGACATGCGGTTCCGCCAGTGTACAATATTCAGGCAGAAAACTGAATGTGACCGTGCGGGATTTTCCCCGGGATATGGATGATCGCTGGAATGCGGACAATTTCATCTGTCCCTGCAAAGAAGGAAGGATCAGTGGCCGGGTTTGTCTTCATGATGCCGCCGTGATGCTGGCCTGGGAGAAGGAAATGGGCGGCCGGTACGCAGTTGAGGAGACAGACTGGGAATACAGGCAGCGTCAGGAACGCGAAAAACGATATTTACAGGCAATCGCTTACCGAAAATCCATTGAGGAAAATGCAAAAGATTTCGTTCCGGTTTACAATATTCTGAAGCCGGCGAAACCGAAAGGCCTGGTTCTTTATGATCTGAAAAAAGCCATGGAGGGGTATGTTGCCAATGCCTGGGAGGCAAAGGAAGCCCAAAAACTGGGAACCCGGAGCGTCCGGATTCAGGAGCATGAAACCCGGGAAGGCGCAAAATATCTGACAGGGGGATTTTCATATTATAACGAGGCCATTCGTGAAAGAGAGGTTGCCACAGCGGTATTGGATCAGAATCAGCAGCTGCAGATCAGCTGCGACTGCCTCTTTCATGATATTCCTGCTCTCCCGAAGAAGGCGCTCTGCCGCCACGAGCTTCTCGTTCTTCAGGAGATGATCCGTTTTGCGGAACAGCTGTCTCAGGAAGACCTGACAGATGACGCGGCAAAGCAATTTTTTAAAAATCTGCATTCTGCGCAGACCCGGCAGGAAAAACGGGAAACACAGAAAAAGGCGGCGAAAGAGCCGAATGTACTGCTGGCTCCCCGTATAGTGGTTGAGGAAGGGATTGCCCAGGTATCGTTCAAAGTGGGAAAGAAGAATGGAAAGATGCTGGTGCTGCGGAACCTGCGGGAACTGCTGAGCACATGGGAACAGGGAAAAAGTCTGGAGCTGTCCAAAACGGAGTCCATCGACTTCGGAAGTCTGGATTTTGCGCCGGAGGCAAAGCCCTGGCTGACCTTTATCCAGCGTCGGGTAACCGAGATGGAGGACGTGAATGAAAAGCTGTATGCCAAAGCGGGCCCATGGCAGCGGCCGGTTACCCTGACGATTAAGGCGCAGCAGCCCCTGACCGGCGCGGCACTGGATCAGTTTTACGAGCTGGCGGACGGCCAGCTTTGCGAATATACGGATAAATCGAATAATATCAAAGGCGAGATGATCTCCGTCGGGTACACGAAGATGCGTTTCACCCTGACAATCGACCAGATTCTGGATACAACGGGGCAGTTTGGCGGGGTCATGGTTTCGGGAATGATCCCCGTTATGCTGGAAGGTGCCAGCGCCATGTACAACCTGAACCGGCATTATCTGAGCCGGATGGAGCCCCGGGAGATGGAGGTGCTGGATCCGTTCCGCTCTGTGGCAGATGCTTCGGGGCTTTTCCGTTTCCGGGTGGGGCGGGATCATCTGCAGGAATTTTATTATCGGGCGCTGCCCTCTCTGCTGAATAATCCCTTTGTCAGTATTGTGGATCATACGGAGGGTGAACCGCAAAAATACCTGCCGCCGGAGCCCCAGTTCACCTTCTTCCTGGATCTGACGGAAGATCAGCTGCTGATCTGCCGCTGCCGGGTCGCCTACGATGAAAAAGCTTACAGTCTGAATGCCGGGTCTCCGGAGGGAGAGTACCGGGACGCAGAACAGGAGGCGCGGATTCAGGCGCTGCTGCGGGAAAATTTTGACCGATACGATTCCGCAGGGCAGCGCTACCTCTCCCAGATGACGGATGACAGGCTCTATGAATTCCTGCTGACGGGTATTGCGCGGCTGGAGAGATACGGGACCGTCCATGGAACGGAAGCCTTCAAAAGCCGGAATGTAAAGCCCTTCTCAGCCGTACAGGTAGGGGTGGCGATCAAGAGCGGTATTATGGATATCTCCGTTACATCGAAGGAATACAGTCAGAAGGAACTGCTGGCGATCCTGGACAGTTATCAAAGGAAAAAGAAATATTACCGTCTGAAGAGCGGCGACTATGTGGATCTTGCGGATAATCCGGAGCTGGAGGATCTGACGGTTTTCTTCTCCAGCATGGATCTGACACCCATGGAAGCTATCCGGCAGCAGATCCATCTGCCGCTTTACCGTGCGCTGTATCTGGACCGGATGCTTGAAGAGCATGATCATCTGGTGGCCTCCAGGGATCGGACATACCGGGCGCTGATTAAGAATTTCCAGACAATCCGGGACGCGGACTATGATGTGCCCTCTGTACTGGAGGATACCCTTCGTCCATATCAGGTCTTTGGATACAAGTGGCTGAAGACACTGGAGGAAGCGGGATTCGGGGGGATTCTGGCAGATGAAATGGGGCTCGGGAAAACCGTGCAGATGATTGCGCTGTTCCAGGCGGCGAGGGAGAAAGGCACAGCTGCGCCCAGCCTGGTGGTTTGTCCTGCTTCTCTGGTCTATAACTGGCAGGCAGAGATCAACCGGTTCGCACCAGGGCTGACGGTTCGAACGATCGCAGGAACAACCGGCATGCGGAAGGCTATATTGGGGGGTATTCATACCGGGAAGACGGAAACAGCGCTGAGGATACATGCAGCGGAAGAAAATGCTGTCCCGTTTACGGCAGCTCAGGAGCCGGATTTGACGGAACCTGCCGAACAGCCCAAGAAGCGAGGCCGACCCCGGAAAACAACAATGCCGGTTCAACCCCTGGATGCCGTTTCGGCGGAAGTCATGCTTGCGTTCCCTCCGGCGGAGGGAACAAAGAAACAGGGCCGAAAAGGGAAATCAGAGGAGACCGGATCCGCGGACGTATATATTACCAGCTATGATCTGCTGAAACGGGATATTGCGCTGTACGAGGGGCTGCATTTCCATATCTGTGTGCTGGATGAAGCTCAGTTCATCAAAAACCAGAAGGCAGCGGCGGCAAAGTCTGTGAAGCTGATCCATGCAGATCACCGTTTTGCCCTGACAGGCACACCGATTGAAAACCGGCTCAGCGAGCTGTGGAGTATCTTTGATTTCCTGATGCCCGGATTTCTGTATAAATCCGAAGATTTTATCAAACGGTTTGAAATCCCGATCTCCCGGGATCAGGATGAGGAAATGACGGGACGGCTGAAGAAGATGGTGAGTCCCTTCATTCTGCGGCGTCTGAAGGGGGATGTACTGAAGGATCTGCCGTCCAAGCTGGAGGAGGTCCGGTATGCCCGTTTTGAAGGTGAGCAGCAGAAGCTGTATGATGCTCAGGTTGTGCACATGCAGCAGATGATTCATGCAAGCGGCAACACCGGAGAGGATAAGATCCGGATCCTGGCCGAGCTGACCCGGATCCGGCAAATCTGCTGTGATCCTTCCCTGCTTTTCGAGGACTATCGGGGGGAATCCGCCAAGCGGGCGGCTTGCATGGATCTGGTTCAAAGCGCCATCGATGGCGGACACCGGATGCTGATCTTCAGCCAGTTCACCTCCATGCTTGCCCTGCTGGAGGAGGATCTGAAGCTGGCGGGAATTGCGTATTTCAAGATAACCGGCGCCACACCCAAGGAAACCAGGGTGTCTCTGGTGAATCAGTTTAACGAAGGAGAGACTCCGGTCTTCCTGTGCAGATATCCGTTGGGTTCCGGCGGGAAGCGGGTGTGGACCTGCATTCCTTCATACTGACCGCCGGGACCGATATCCTCTTCCACGAATGCTTCGATAAAGTTTTTGGAGTTTTTGACTTCTTCCATGAGAAACCCTGCCGGTAGAACGGCAGCTCCTTTCCATATAAATAAGTACAGCCGCCCGCAGGCGGATCATTTAACAGCTTAAAACTAATTGATTATTATAG
>JAFRGU010000274.1 GCA_017433675.1 Clostridia bacterium | reverse complement strand
TCAACGGCAGCGGCAGCCTTACTGTGAACGGCACCCGGAAGCATGGCATTCAAAGCAAGGCGGATCTGATTATTGCAAACGGCAGCATCGCTGTGAATGCTGTGCTGGACGGCATCCGTAGCCGCAATTCGGTGCTGGTGCTGGATGGTGAAATCAGCGTCATTGCCGGCGGTGACGGCATTGCGTCCACCCGCACGGATGCGGATGGGAAGGGCTGGATCATACTGGCGGGGGGCACTGTGACCATCAGGACCGGTGATGGGGCAGGTGCTGCGCGCGTTTCGGCCAACAGCCGAGACGGCGGATGGGGGCGCAGAGACGACTGGGGCAGCGCTTCCAATACGGCGGACAGCGGTGTTTCCCAAAAGGCTGTGAAAGCGGCCACTGATCTGACGGTACTGGATGGTACGTTTTCCTTGAACTGCGCGGATGACGGTCTCCATGGCGTAAACGTGACCGTCAGCGGCGGGATCTTTACCATTCAATCGGGTGACGACGCAATGCATGCAGACAAGACCATGACGGTCAACGGGGGGAACATTGATATCACCCAGTGCTATGAAGGCCTGGAAGGGGAAGATGTCAGCGTGTGCGGCGGGACCATTCGCATTATTGCGTCAGATGACGGTATCAATGCATCTGGTGGCAGCGACGGGTCCGGCTTTGGCGGCCGGGGCCGGAGCGGCGGTTTTACCGTGTCAGGCAGCAGCGGCATGCTGACCATTGCCGGCGGTGAAATCGCCGTTACCGCCGGGGGCGACGGACTGGACAGCAATGGCAGTATCCTGATTTCCGGAGGAGTAACCGGCGTCTGGGCAGCAACCACCACCGGGGAAGGAGCTATTGATTTTAACGGAACCGGATCCCTTTCCGGCGGCACCCTGATCGTTGCCAGCACCGGCGGCGTGATGCGGGACACCGCAGGCTTATCCGGACAGAGCATTATGGCTTTTTCAGCTTCCGGAAACGCTGGTGAAACCGTGACTGTGCTGGATGAGGCCGGTACGGTGCTGGGTTCCTTTATTCCGGAACAGGGATTCGACACACTGATGATTTCCTCCGCCCGGCTGCCGGAGGGAAGCACATGCACCGTGATGAGCGGTGCCCGGGCGCTGTTCAGCGGAAGCATGACCGGCAGTATGGCCGGGGCATACGGCGATGATGGCTTTGGAAAAGGCCGGACCAGAAACCGGAGGGGCTGGTAACGATGGAAGAAAGCTTTGCCAGAGTGGAAACCAAGTATCTGCTGTCTTCCTTTCAGGCTGCTGCCCTGGAAGCGGAGCTCCGGCAGCAAGGTTTTCTGCGGATGGACTTCGGCAGCCCCAGGGTGCAGAGCCTGTATTACGATACACCGGATCATATGCTGATCCGTGCTTCGCTGGACCGTCCGGCCTATAAGGAGAAGCTCCGGATGCGCACCTATGGCGAGCCGGGCGATCTGACTCAATCCTTTGTGGAAATCAAGAAGAAATACAATGGCGTGGTGTATAAACGGCGCACGGCGCTGCCCCTGCAGGAAGCCATGAACTGGCTGAATAGTGGACAGATGCCAGAGCAAACCGGGCAGGTTGGACGGGAAGTCCGGTGGATGGTGCATCGCTACACCCTGCTGCCAGCGGCGGTCATCTCCTATGACCGGGATGCCTGGTTCAGCGAGAAGGAACCCGGCGTGCGCATCACGCTGGACCGGAATCTGTCTTTCCGGAACTGGGAGATGAACCTGAATTCCTGTGCCACAGGCATCTCCCTCCTCCCGGCCGATCAGCGGCTGATGGAAATCAAAACAAACGGCGTTTATCCCCTGTGGCTGACCCGGCTGCTGACTGAGAAAAATGCCGGGAGGGTTCACTTTTCCAAATACGGGCTGGCGTATCAGCAATTTATCAGGCACGAAAAAGAAGGAAATGAGAGGGGCGGAGCGAATTGTTCAACAGTATCTTTGACAAGGGGAGCCTGACGGAGGGAAGCGTTCTGCTGACAGCGGGCCTGGCGCTGCTGCTGGGTTTTGCGGGTTCGCTGTACTACACGAAGAAAAATGAAACCGCCACGCGTTCCCTGGCTTTTACCCTGGCGCTTTTACCGATGATCACGGCCACCGTCATCATGGTGGTCAACGGCAATCTGGGCGCCGGCATTGCCGTAGCCGGCTCCTTCAGCCTGATTCGCTTTCGATCGGTGCAGGGTACCGGTCAGGAGATCCTGGCAATCTTTCTTGCGGCAGCGACAGGCTTATGCCTGGGTGCGGGATATGCGGCGATGGCCTTTCTGCTGATGGGGCTGTGCCTGAGCTTTCATGCCGTTCTGACAGCCTGCAAATTCGGCCGGACGGCGGAAAACGAAAGGGAAATGCGCATTACCCTTCCGGAAAGCCTGGATTATGAAGGGCTGTTTGACGATGTGCTCGATGCATACTTTTCCCGCTATGAGCTGGTGAAGGTCCGCACCGTGGAGATGGGTACAGCCTATCAGCTTGTTTATCACGGTGTGTTCCGCGCGGAAAAGACTGGAAAGCGCTTTCTGGATGCTGTTCGGGAACGGAACGGCAACCTGCCGGTGGCATTGAGCCGAACAGCAGATGCTCCAGGGGAAATGTAAGGGATGAATTTCGATAAAGGATGAGAGGCAGCATGCGGATACTGTTTGCGGAGGATGACAGGGATCTGAACAATGCGGTGAAGACCCTTCTGACCCGTTCCGGATATCAGGTGGACGCTGTATTCGACGGAGAAGAAGCACTCGATTATGTCCGGGCCGAATCTTATGACGGTATGATTCTGGACTGGATGATGCCGGAAATGGACGGTATTTCCGTGCTGCGCCGGATACGGACAGAAGGAATCAAAACTCCCTGCCTGCTCCTGACTGCCCGGGATGCCTTTGAAGATCGGGTGACCGGCCTGGATGCCGGGGCGGACGATTATCTGCCGAAGCCCTTCAATGCCCAGGAGCTGCTGGCGAGGGTGAGGGCGATGCTGCGGCGGAGAGACGCGTATATGCCGGATGTTCTCACGTTTGAGGATCTTTCTCTGGACAAGGGTACAGGTGAACTGCGTTGTGGGACGCGTACCGTTCGACTGACCGGAAAAGCGTTCCAGATGATGACGCTGTTTATGGAAAACCCCCGCATTCTCTTTTCCGTACAGCAGCTGATGGATAAAATCTGGGGCTGGGACACGGAAACGGAAATCAATGTGATCTGGGTTAATATTTCCACCCTGCGAAAAAAACTGGCGGAACTGGATACGAGGACAGAAATCAAGGTGCATCGGGGCACAGGATACTCTCTGGAGAAAATGCATGATTAAAAAATTGCAGCATCGGTTTATCCGTATTGCCCTGGTGTCACTGGCCACGGCCATGATTCTGGTTGTGCTGGTCGTGAACGCCGCCAACTGGATCAGCGTGCGCAATGAACTGAGGGACACGCTGTCCTTCCTTGCGGAAAACGGAGGAAGCGCCAGCCGGGAAGCCATGAACGGACGCATGCAGGGGAGAAACAGGCACGCCCGGAATCTGGTCAGTGAATCCCGCTGGTTTTCTGTCAGCTTCGATTCCAACGGAATGCGGCGGAATATGAACCTGCTCAACATGGATGAACTGGACGAAGCATCCGCGATCGAACTGGCGAAGCAGGCTCTGCAGAGCGGGCAGGAATCCGGTTTCCTGGAGGACTATCTGTATCAGATACAGGTCAGTCCCCGCGACGGACAGGCTGTGCTCTTCCTGAACTGTGAGACCAAATTGGCCGCTGTGCGCAATCTGGCACTGATTTCCGGCCTGGCCTGCCTGGCGGGTATCTTTTTTGCCTTTGTGGCGGTGGCTCTGGCCAGCCGTAAAGCGATCGAACCCACCATCCGCACCATGGAACAACAGAAGCAGTTTATCACCAATGCCAGCCATGAGCTGAAAACGCCGCTGACTGTGATTTCCACCAATATGGAGCTGCTGCAGATGGAACAGCCGGACAATCCCTGGGTGAAAAGCACGCAGAAGCAGGCCGGCCAGATGCGGCATCTGGTGGACGAGCTGGTATATCTTTCCCGGATGGAGGAAGAAAACGCACCGCTGGTCATGGAAACGCTTTCTGCGGCCCCTCTGATCAGGGAGACAGCGGAGCCGTTTCTTGCGATGGCTGAGTATCAGGGAAAGACCATGACGGTTGACGCTGAGGATAACCTGACTCTCCGAGGTGATCGGACTTCCATCCAGCGGCTGCTGTCCACGCTGCTGGACAACGCAGTCAAATACTCGCCCGAGGAAGGCACGATCCGGGTCAGCGCCCGAAGCGAAGGGCGATACGTCATGCTGACTGTATCCAATGACGTTGCACAGCCGCTCAGCGAAGAACAGTGCAGGCAGCTGTTCGACCGCTTTTACCGGGCAGATCCCTCCCGGAACAAAGAGAAGCAGAACGGATTCGGCATCGGTCTGGCAATTGCCGCCGCCATAGTGGAGAAGCATGGCGGACATATTTCCGCGGGGATGGAAGAAAACCGGCTGGGTTTTTCCTGCAGGCTGCCCAAAGGAGAAAAGTCCGCAGTACAAGCATAAGGCTCTTTATATCACAACACCGCGAAGCATCTCAGAAATACAGCGTGTATGCAGTTTGTCCGGTACAGGAATGCAGCGATGATGCCATGGCAGGATATAAAGCCATCTCTTTTCGTCCTGAGCTATACCGGGATTTTCCGTTTGACCTTCCATTTTTTTTATATTATAATCAATCCCGGTTTTCAAAAACCGGCTCTGCGGAGCAAAAGGAGCAATACGCATGAATATTGTATGTCTGGATCTGGAAGGCGTCCTGGTTCCGGAAATCTGGATCGCGTTCTCAGAAGCTTCCGGGATCCCTGAACTGCGGAGAACGACCCGGGATGAGCCGGATTATCATAAACTGATGAATTTCCGCATCAACATCCTCCGGGAGCATGGCCTTGGCCTGAAGGAAATTCAGGCAACCATTGCGAAAATCGATCCCATGCCCGGTGCGAAGGAATTTCTGGACGCGCTCCGCGAGGAAACCCAGGTCCTGATCCTGAGCGATACCTTCACCCAGTTTGCCACTCCGCTGATGAAGAAGCTGGGATGGCCCACCCTGTTCTGCAATGAACTGGAGACAGCTCCTGATGGAATGGTCACCGGCTTCCGGATGCGCTGTGAGCAAAGCAAGCTCACCACTGTGAAGGCGCTCCAGTCCGTGGGCTTTGAGACCATCGCCGCCGGGGACAGCTTCAATGACCTGGCAATGATTCAGGCCAGCAAAGCCGGCTTCCTTTTCCGTTCCACGGAAGCCATTCAGAAGGCACATCCGGAGCTTCCTGCATTTGAAGAATATGATGACCTCCTGAAGGCCATCAAAGCAGTGCTATAAAAGTCAAAGGAGATCGAAGCAAGATGGAACAGCAGATTGAAAAAATGAAAAGGATCTTCTCGGGCATTCAGCCCAGCGGCACTCTGACCATCGGCAATTATATCGGTGCGCTGCGCCATTTTCCGGAGCTGCAGGACGCCTATGACTGTATTTACTGCATCGTCGACGAGCATGCCATCACCGTCCGTCAGAATCCTGCAGACCTTCGCCGCCGCTGCCTGGAGCTGGCCGCGATTTACCTGGCCTGCGGCCTGGATCCGGAGAAATGCATCATTTACTGTCAGAGCCATGTCAGCGCCCACGCCGAACTGGCGTGGATCCTGAACTGCTTCACCTACATGGGTGAACTGCAGCGTATGACCCAGTTCAAGGATAAATCAGCCAAGCACGCGGATAATATCAACGCCGGACTCTTTACCTATCCGGTTCTCATGGCGGCCGATATTCTGCTTTATCAGACAGACGCCGTTCCCGTCGGCGCGGACCAGAAGCAGCACCTGGAGATCACCCGGGATATTGCTCAGCGTTTCAACGCTGTTTACGGGGATGTGTTCGTGGTTCCCGAACCCCTGATTACCAAGGTCGGCGGTCGGGTTATGTCCCTCCAGGACCCAACCCGCAAGATGAGCAAGAGCGATCCCGAGGAGTGCTTCATTTCCCTCCTGGATGATCCTGATACCGTTCGCCGCAAGATCCGCCGCGCTGTCACCGACTCAGACGGAGAAATCCGTTTTGATCCGGATCAGAAGCCCGGCGTGAGCAACCTTCTCAGCATTATGACCGCCCTGACCGGAGAGAGCATGGACGCAGTTTGTGCCGACATGGCCGGGAAAGGCTACGGTGACCTGAAAAACCGTACTTCGGATGCTGTTATTGCCGCTCTGGAGCCGCTGCAGGCGGAATATAAACGGCTCATTGCAGATAAGCAGTTCCTGCTGGATACCCTGCTGTCCGGTGCGGAAAAAGCATCGTACCTGGCGACCAAAACGCTTCGTAAGGTTCAGAAGAAAGTCGGTTTCGCGCCCCGCAGCCTGAAGTAATTCATTGACAATCCGGGCGTTCCCCGATATAATGCCTTTCGTTCCCCGCTAATCAGCGGGGGATACGGTCCCGTAGCTCAGCAGGATAGAGCGGTCGCCTCCTAAGAGGATTGCCGACGGTAGCCTGCAGAGCGAAATCAATTCTTGCCGGAGCAGGAATCCGACCGGAAATTGATTTTTTCGGGCAAATTTGCTAACATTGGCCCCGGACCAAAAAACGGCAGTAGCCGTGTGTTGACGGAAAAGTGTTAGCAAGTGTTAGCAAAATCGGCTCAGTGAACGATTCAAAAAAATCGCTGAACTCCTTGTAAATCAAGGCGTGCACCCGTAGCTCAGTAGGATAGAGCGATCGCCTCCTAAGATATTGACCGTCAAGAGACTTTTGATGGAAAATGGAAATTGTCAGGCGGCAGGATGCGGAGGGAAAAACTTCCGAATTTGCAAAGGCATGTTCGGAAAGACTCCAGGAATTGTCCGATCCAGTGCGGACAATCTGCAAACATGGGTTCAAAAATGTTTGCAAGAGTGCTCAGCACAAAACGCTGGAATCCTTGAATTTCAAGGTATGCACCCGTAGCTCAGTAGGATAGAGCGGCCGCCTCCTAATAAGAAGTCGGACTGCCGCCTGAATTGAGCGATCAAGTGCCCCAAATCCCCCGGAATCTGTTCGATTTTCTCTCCCAGAGCTACCGCCAAACAGCTAACGCGAGGCGGAAGATGCCCGGCAGAGAAAAAACACTCACCCCGTGTAAACCGGCAGCAGGAATCCCTTTAAAATCGATCCCGGCCCGTTTCACCAGATCGGCTTCCAGCCCGTCGTCGGAACCG
>JAFRGU010000273.1 GCA_017433675.1 Clostridia bacterium | reverse complement strand
GGCGGGATATTGCACGGGTTATCGGATGCCGGGAAAGGGGCGAAGGCTTCCTGACCGGAGAGAAATACATCGTGACCTGGGCTGTCGGGCATCTGGTCACACTGGTGGAGCCGGACGAGCTGGATGAAAAATATAAGAAGTGGCGGTTCGAAACGTTGCCGATTCTGCCGGAGGAGATTCCGCTGAAGGTGATCAGGGGAACAAACAAGCAATATCAGATCGTCAAGAAGCTGATCAATGATCCGGACACCGATTCCCTGATCTGCGCGACAGACGCGGGGCGGGAAGGAGAGCTGATTTTCCGCTACATCTATGAAAAGGCGGGGTGCCGGAAGCCATTCGAACGGCTGTGGATCAGCAGCATGACGGACGAAGCCATCAGCGAGGGATTCCGGAACATCCAGCCAGGTGCAAATTATGACGGGCTGTACAACAGCGCGAAATGCCGCAGCAAGGCGGACTGGCTGGTCGGGATGAACGCCAGCCGGGCGTTTACGCTGAAATATAACACGCTGCTGAGCGTCGGACGGGTTCAGACGCCGACCCTGGCGATCCTCGTAAAACGCAGGAAGGAGATTGAACACTTTCAGCCTGAGGCTTACTGCACGCTTCAGGCCGGCTTCGGCGACTACACGGGGACATGCTTCAGCGAAAAATGGGATCCGGACACGCATATCCCGGAGAAGGAAACCGCGGAAAAGATTGCCCGGACCGTAAAAGGTAAAACTGGGGAGGTCATCCTGGCCGAAACGAGCCGGAAAAGCGAGCCGCCGCCCCAGCTGTACGACCTGACCAGCCTGCAGCGCGACGCGAACCGGATGCTGGGATACACGGCGGAAAAAACGCTGAAGATTGCCCAGAGCCTGTACGAAACCCACAAGGCGCTGACCTATCCGCGCACGGACAGCCGGTATCTCCCGCCGGACATGATCCCGCGGGTGATCCAGACGATGAAAATGCTGCCGGAAGGATATCAGCCCTTCGTACCCGGCGCGATGCCGGGAGGGAAGATCCCCGTTACGCGGCGGACCATCGACGCCTCCAAGGTGACGGATCATCACGCGATCATTCCCACCAACAAGCGTGCCGATCTTTCCCGCTTCAGCGAGGATGAAAAGCGGCTGTATGATCTGGTGGCGCGGCGGATGTTGGCTGCCTTCTATCCAGCTTGTGAATATGACGCGACGAAAATTGTCACCCGGGTGGAGGAATACGATTTCCGGACGAACGGAAAAGTGATTATCAAAAACGGATGGCATGATGTTCCGCCGATGGAGAATCCGCCGAAAGCCCGGAAGAAGAAGGACGAGGAAGAGGAAAATGTGCAGCTGCCGGTCCTGCAGGCCGGAGACAGGCGAATCGTTCAGGAGACGAAAATCCGGGAGGATAAAACCAAGCCGCCGGCGCCGCACACGGACGCGAGCCTCCTTTTCGCCATGGAGACGGCCGGAAAGGAACTCGAGGATGAAGAGCTGGCGCGGCAGATGAAGGGCAGCGGGATCGGGACACCCGCGACCCGGGCAGCCATCATCGAGCGGCTGACGCAGGTCGGATACGCCCAGCGAAAGGGGAAAACCCTGCAGGCGACAGACAAGGGCGTACAGCTGATCGAAATCATGCCCGAAGCAATTGCAAGCCCGGAACTGACCGGGAAATGGGAGCTGGCGCTTCATGAGATTACCGACGGGAAGCAGGACGCGGAGCGGTTCCTGGAGGGAATTCACCGGATGTGCAGCTACCTGGTCGAGTACGCCAGAGACAATCCGGCAGAGATTACCTTCCCGGAGGATCCGAAGAGAGGCCGCGGTACCGGGAGCCGGGGAAGCAGGAACCGGGATCTGGACGGGACGGTATGCCCGCTGTGCGGAAAGGGAAAAATGCGGGAAAGTGCCGCTGCCTTCAGCTGTACAGAGCCGGGATGCAAATGCACGATCTGGAAGGATATATTGACGCGGGGAAACGGCCCACAGCTGAATGAGAAGCTGATGCGGCTGATTCTCGAGAAGAAGCAGGTCCGGGGATCCACGGGGACGATCACGCTGCAGGAAGGCTGGATCCGGTTTTATCCAAACGGCAGCGAGGAACCCTCCGTCAGCAGGAGCATCATCTATGAAAAGAAAAAATGAGAGAGAAGGGTTGCATATGGCGGAAACCATCCGGCAGAGAGAGGAAATTGAAGCAAAATATAAATGGAACCTGAGCCATATCTACGCGTCGGACGAAGCGTGGCAGGCGGACTATGAACGGGTGCAGGAAAAAGTCGCGGAAACGGCGGCACTGAACGGGACGGTGACCGCGGACCCGAAGAAGGCGATCCGGACATATTTCTCCCTGCAGAAAGCGCTGATGCCCGTCTATGACTACGCATTTCTGCGGAAGGAGACGGATAACGCGGATCCCGTTGCACAGGGGCTGAAGGACCGGGCGATCCGGCTGGTTGTGCAGGCGCAGACAGCGGGTGCTTTCCTGGAACCGGAGCTGCTGGCCATGGACGGAGAGAAACTGCAGGCGCTGGCATCAGATCCGGAGATGAAGGACTACGACGCCTTCCTGCGGAGCGTGATCCGGAACAAGACGCATACCCTGAGCAAGGAACAGGAACAGCTGATCGCCATGATGGGCGAGGTGGCAGAGGCACCGGAAGCGATCTTTACCAGCCTGACCGAAGCGGACATGAAGCTGCCGCCGGTGAAAATGCCGGACGGGACAGAACAGGAGCTGACGGAGGGAAACTATTCCAGCTTTATCCACCACCCGAACCGGGAGGTACGCAGGCAGGCTTTCCAGAATCTGATGAACGCCTACAACAGCTTCGGCAACACGATCGCAGGAACCTATGGCGCGAGTGTGAAGAAGGATCAGTTTATGGCGGACAGCCATCATTATGAAAGCGCGCGGCAGGCGGCCATGGATCCGCTGGAGATTCCGGAGGCGGTCTATGACAACCTGATCCAGGTGATTCATGAATCGCTGCCGATTCTGCAGGAGTATCTGCAAATCCGGAAAAAGGCCATGGGACTGGAAACCCTGCACATGTATGATCTGTACGCATCCATGGTTGAAGACTACGAGATGAAGCTGCCCTATGAAGAAGCGTTTGAGCTGGTACTCCAGGGGCTGCAGCCGATGGGCGCGGATTATCTGGCGAAGCTGCGGGAAGCCAGGGAGGGCGGATGGATCGACGTCTATCCCAACGCCGGAAAGAGCAGCGGCGCTTTCAGCGCGGGAGATCTGACGGAGGTACATCCCTATGTGCTGCTGAACCACAATGACAACCTGGACAGCGCTTTCACGATTGCCCATGAGCTGGGGCACAGCATGCATTCCTTTTACAGCAACACAAACCAGCCTTTTCCGAAGAACGACTACAGCCTGTTTGTGGCAGAGGTGGCGAGTACCTGCAATGAGTGTGTGATGATGCGGTATCTGCTGCAGACGATGACGGAGAAAAAAGCGCAGGCCTATCTTCTGAATCATTTCCTGGAGCAGTTCCGGACCACGTGCTTCCGGCAGACGATGTTTGCGGAATTCGAGAAGATCAGCCACGAAATGGCGGCCGAAGGGATTCCCCTGACCAAGGAAAGCCTGAGCGAAAAATACTATGAGCTGAACAAAACGTACTACGGGGAAAGCTGTGAGGTGGATCCCGAAATCGCAGCGGAATGGATGCGGATTCCGCATTTCTACCGCGCTTTCTATGTCTACGTCTACGCGACGGGACTCTGCGCGGCAGTGAGCCTGAGCGAGAAGATCCTGAACGAGGGGGAGAGCGCTGTACAGGCATACCGACAGTTCCTGAGCGCCGGATGCAGCGTACCGCCGATCGAGGCACTGAAGCTGGCGGGCATTGACATGAGCCGGCCGGAGCCGCTGCGGAAGGCAATGGAGGTTTTCCGGGAGACGGTTGATAAGATGAAAGAGGTTATCGGATGAGCCGCGTCGGAATCATGACATTCCTGCACAACGGAAACTACGGCAGCACCCTGCAGGCCTACGCGCTGCAGCGGGTGATCCGGGAGATGGGATACGAATGCGAAGATATCGATTACCAGCCGGATCCCCGGGAAAAGATTCTGAACCTGATCCTGAGCGGCAACAGTCCGAAACTGTTGATCGACGGGCATAAAAAGCGGGCGGTTCAGGCCGCGCAGGCCGGTATGCGGGAAAAGCAGCAGGCCATACTGCGCTTCTACGGGCAGCGGATGCAGCTGAGTTCGCCCTGCCGGAACCGGAAGGAACTGGAAAAAATCAGCAACGGTTATGATATCCTGGTCTGCGGAAGCGATCAGATCTGGAATCCGGTGTGGATGAACCCGGCTTATTTTCTGGACTTCGGAGATCCGGAAAAGCGGCGGGTGGCCTACGCGCCCAGCCTGGGAATCAGCACGATGCCCGGAAAAAGAAAGAGCCGAAGAATCCGGCGGATGACCGCCCTGTTCGATGCCGTTTCCGTGCGGGAGGAAGAAGGGGCGCGGCTGATGGTGACGATCACCGGGTCACGGCCGAGAGTGATGCCGGATCCGGTATGCCTGCTGGAACGGTCGGCATGGGAGGCCATCGCCGCTCCGCCTCCGGACCGGGATCCCTACCTGCTATGCTATTTTATCGGAGAAAACCCGGAATACTGGAAGCAGGTCCGGGAGATCAGCGAAAGAACCGGGCTGCAGCCGCTGGTAATCCCTGTTACCGGCGAAAGCTATGAACAGCCCCAGGAACGGATCGACGGCGCCGGACCGGAAGCATTCCTGGGCGCCGTTGCCGGTGCGGAAAGAATTTGTACGGACAGTTTTCACGGGCTGGCCTTCGGAACCATTTTCGAAAAGAAAATTGATCTGATCCGGCGGTACCGCGAGGACGACCGGGAGAGCAAGAACAGCCGGGTGGATCACTTCCTGCGGGAAAAGAAGGAAAAGGGGCTGGCAGCCATGCGGCAGGAAGGGCTCCGCTGGCTGGCGGAGAATCTTGGGAGCGAATGAAGAGAAGCGCTTTCCGGCCGGAAGGCGCTTTTTCAGTGCTGAAAACCAAAACAGGAAAACCCGCCTGTTCGCACAAACAGGCGGGTACATTTCCTTTTGAGAAACTTACGCTTCTTCCACGGCGTGCATACGGGGCAACGCGCGCTCCACATTGCCGCTGCGCAGGCAACGGGTACACACGTTCATCCGGCGCGGGGAACCGTTCACCATGACGCGGACGCTCTGCACATTGGGCGCCCAGATGCGATGGCTCTTGCGGTTGGAATGGCTCACATTGTTGCCATTCAGCGTGCCCTTCTCGCAAATCTCACAAAACTTACCCATGGAAATCCTCCTCCTTGTGGAGTCTTACACATCAAGCCTTGCAATCATAGCACTTTCAGCATGAAAATGCAAGCCTTTTTTTCAGCCAAAAATAATCTGGCCGAGGCGCGTGACAGGGCTCTGCATCAGACATCCCTGAGCGCGAACCGCTGCCAGGCGGTGAAGCTTCGGCAGTGCCTGGGTATCCAGATAAGAACGAATCACGCGGGCGGCTTCCTCCGGCAGGGCTTCCCCATATGCATCCAGAAAGGATCGGGAATGGGAATAGGTGAGTGAAATACGCGCCCGGGCCTTTTCTCCTTCCCGGAGAGCCCGCAGGGCCCGACGGGGCAGGGACACCCGGCTGGCACCAATGGCATTCCGGCCATGCTGGCGATAGCGCACCAGCGGACGGGGAAGAAAAACGATCCGGCCGAAGGCCGCGGCCGTGAGCGCGATGAACCAGTCATGCATGAACATCTTCTCCGGATCGCCGTAACGGATCACCAGGTCTGCCAGGGGACGATTCAGCAGCATCATGCAGCCGGTAGCGTTATTCTGAACCAGCAGCTGATTCAGGTGCACCGCTTCCGGATTCCAGCCCTGGAGACGGAAAAAGCTCGAGGCCAGCAGCTGCCCTTCGGTGTCAATCACGCTGGCGTCGGAATGAACCAGCAGGGGAAGAGACGAATCAGCGCCATTCACGTCTGCCGCGGCGAGCAGGGACTCCAGCTTGTCCGGCTCCCAGAGATCATCCTGATCGCAGAGCAGGATCCGGTCCGCATCCGTCTGGCGGAGAAGTGAAAAGAAGTTTTCTTTGGCGCCGAGATGCTTCCCCTGCTCAGAACCGGGGAGAAAGCGGGGATCTTTTTCAGCCCAGCCGGCAAGAATTTCAGGCGTCCGGTCCGAGGAACCGTCATCCTGATAAAGCACGGAAAAGTCGGAAAAAGACTGGGCTGAAAGGGAGGCAAGCTGGGCTGGAAGAAAGGACTCTCCATTATACGCAGCCAGCAAAATAACGGTTTTCACCAGGAGATCCCCCACTTCATGAAATACTTGCAGGCGGAGCGAATCTGGCGCATGCGGCCGCGGAATGTGCGGGTATTCTCCCGGGACCAGCGGTGCGTGATGCACATGTCGGGATGATACACAATGCTGCCGAGCCGGCGTTCCAGCACCCGGCGGCTCAGGTCGCTGTCCTCCTGATAAAGGAAGAAACGGGGATCAAACCCATTCAGTTCCCGGAAAATAGCTGTGCGGATCAGCAGGAAACAGCCCGTGGCGAATTCCACGGGAACGGGACTCCGGATTTCCATATCCGCCAGGGTAAAGTCTTCCCGCCAGCGGCGGAACAGACGGCCGCGATTTTCCAACAGGCCGCCCAACAGATAATGCACCGAGATCCGCTTCTTGGGCAGGAACTGTTCAGTACCATCTTCATTGAGCACCCGGGGCGTCAGGATGGCGATATTCGGATGGGCGTCCATGTACTGCATCATTCGGGCCAGCAGGGTGGGTTCAAAGGTAACATCCGGATTCATGATCAGATGATACCGGCTTTGCAGATAGGGCAGAACCGCATTATTCGCCTTCCCGAAGCCGATATTTTTTTCCTGGGGCAGCACGGTGACGCCGGGGAAGGCCCACTGTAGATTTTCCGCTGTCATCAGTTCCGGTGAGTTGTCGCACAGATAAACCGCCACTTCCACATTGCTGTTTTCCAGACAGCAGAGCGCGTCATTCACCTCATCGCCGCAATGGTAAAGAACGATACAGGCGGAAAGGGATGCTGGCATATCCCCGGGCCTCCTTCCTGAGCCAATAATCCTTTTTATTTTACAATTGAAAACAGGATTTGTCCAGAAAGACTGGAAATTTGCAGCACGGAATGATATACTGCATCATCAGGAGGCTCTTTGGAAGTACTCCTGATAATAACCAGGGAAGAAGGTTTTGAATCTGAGTAAGTTTGCGGTATTCGTCGATCTGGAAAACTGCGGCGCCAAGGTTGAGACGCTGAACAGTATTCTGGAAAAAGTAAAAATCCGCGGGGATATCCTGCTGGGCAAGGTGTATGGGTATACTGATAAATTCAGCGATCTGAAGGCAGTGCTGCTGAGCAACACCTTTACGGTCGTTCCAAGTTTACGGTACGGTATCAGCCAGAAGAACAATGCGGATATCCAGCTGGTGATTGACGCGCTGGAAGTGGCCTACAAGAACGAGCTGATCGACAGCTTCTGCATCGTCAGCGGGGACAGCGATTATACCCCACTGGTCGGCCGGCTGAAAAGCATGGGCAAATTCGTGCTGGGTATCAGCAGAAGCGAAGCGGCCAGCACGATCTTCATTAACGCATGCAACGAGTTCCAGTTCCTCGAAAGCGTCCGGAAGAGCAAGGTAGAAAAACCCCGGAAGCAGCGTCAGACCGTCAATAATGAGGAAATGGCGGATGAGAGCGAGCTGAACAAGCTGCTGACAACCGTGCTGGAGGAGCACAATGACGAGATGTACGCCAGCGAACTGAAGGGCGTGCTGCTGCGGCTCCGGCCTGATTTCAACGAGAAGAGCTACGGGTGCGCTTCCTTCTATAAGCTGCTGAGCAAGCTGGCGAACCGATTTGGCGATCTGCAGGTCTTCAACGATAATTACAATGTGACGGTCAGCCTGACCAGCGGCGACAGCAGCGAAAACGGAGAGGCGATTCCGCAGCTGACAAGGGACAACTGGAAGGAAGCTTTCAAGGCGCAGATCCAGGCTTATAAGGAGGGCGGATTCGAACGGGTGAATCCATCCATCCTGAAGGCGGATATTATTACAGCGTATCCAGATTTCAACGAACGGGCCATCGGGTTCAAACGGTTCAGCGATGTGATGAAGCAGCTGGAAAGGGACGGTCTGATTGCCGTAGAGATGGATGAACAGAAGACGATGCTGATCAAGCTGCTGTAAATACGGATAAACGGAGGAAGTCGCAGTGAAGTATCTCCGGAGGGGCATCTGGTACATAGCGAGCCGGCTGTTCCTGGTCTGTCTGGTGCTTGGAATCGCGATTACCGTTTTCTACTACGCCATGAATCTGAGCAACATCCAGATTATCCTGAAGGACGGGATGGCCAGCCGGGCGAAGGTGATCATGGGGATCGAGAAGGACGCTGAGATCCTGAACCGGTACTTTCAGACCAGCTATCTGACGACGGACGAAGAACTGCAGGCGTCCCTGAAGGGAAATTCCCCTTACGCGGACTATAATGTCCGGGGAATTGACCACAGGCTGTCCATGGGATTCCTGTGGACCTGGCCCTGGGATACCGGCGTACGGCTGACGGTCACGGAGAAGATTCCCAGAATTGACGGGCGGGTAAAGGGGACCCGGGCAGACGAGGTCATCGCGAAGAAAGGCGCCGGCGCGGTTTATCCGCCGGGCTGGCCGGAGGCGCAGTACCGCGTAAACCTGTTCAAGGAGAACGGACAATGGAAGATCCGGACACTGACCCGAATCGGCGAATAAGAAAAGAAAGAAGCTCCTGCAGAAACAGGGGCTTTTTCTTCTTTTCCGGGGTTTAGCCTGCTTTTCTGGTTGAAGAAACTGAAACATGTCGGAAACGGGAAAAAATGGAACAAAAGTTTCGATAAAAAATTTCAAAAAAGGGGTTGACAGGGAGGGAAAAGTTTGGTATTCTAT
>JAFRGU010000272.1 GCA_017433675.1 Clostridia bacterium | reverse complement strand
GTCACGTGCACCGGTGTCCATATAGCCGCCGTAGTTGAGGAATTCGCTCTCACCGCCGTTGTTGAGGTGAGTGTCGATCTGGAAGCCTGCATATGGCTCGCCACCTTCGGGCTGTGCCATATCCCGAACATTGGCAGCGGTGCAGATGACGGGATGCGCACAGAAAAACCAGCAAAGATGCCATTCCTGTTTCCGCATCCATCACTTCAGAACAGAAACGGCCGGCAGGAAAGGGAAAACGATGAAACTGGACTTTTTAAACAGTATCCCATATGTGTGTGAATGCTGGGCGGGAATCGTGCGGCAGGACCCGGATGCCGTCTTTCTGACAGCGGAGGTGACCGGAGAAAGCATGACCCGCAGGCAGACCGATGATCTGTCCGCCCGGGTGTATGCTTATCTGGCGGAGAAAGGGATCGGCAGGGAAGACTTTGTGCTGATCCGCCTTCCCCGGGACGTCCGGCCTTTCATTGCCATGCTGGGCGTATGGAAAGCGGGTGCGGCGTTTACGGTCGTGGAAGAGGATTATGCGCCGGAGCGGATCGAGGCGATTGATAAAGACTGCGGCTGCCGCGCGGTGATCGACGGCGCCGCATGGAATGAAATCCTGCAAACGGAACCCAGACCGGGCTTCCGCCGCGCGGAGGACCATGATGCCTGTTTTGCCATCTATACCTCCGGGAGTACCGGAAAGCCCAAAGGTGTGATGCAGGAATACGGGAAAATCAAGCTGAACCAGGCTTCCCTGGAGTGCCATCCGGGCGACCTGATTAACGCGGATACCTGCATGGCCCAGAGCGCCCCCCTGAACTTCATCGCGGCCGTCAAGATCTTTCTGAACGCGCTGTATTCGGGCATGCATCTGGTAATCCTTTCGACGGAGACCGCCCGCAATCCGGTGCGCCTGAATGAGCAGCTTGACCGGTATCAGGTGAATCTGGCCTTCCTTTCCCCCTCCATTCTCCGCGTCATGTCCAATGGCCCGGCGCAGAGCCTGAAAACCCTGGTAACCGGCAGCGAAGCGGCGAACGGCGTATGGTTTGAAGGCATCCGGCTGATCAACAATTACGGCATGAGCGAGGCCGGATTCCATGTGGCCCAGTTTGAAATCGACCGCATGTATGACATCACGCCGATCGGGAAGCCTGTTTTCGGGGATATTCACATTCAGCTGCTGAATGAGGATGGTCAGGAGGTGCCGGACGGGCAGGCAGGGGAGATCTGCTTCGACAATCCTTTCTTCCGGGGATATGTGAATCTGCCGGAGGAGACATCCAAAGTGATGCGGGGCGGCGTGTTCCATTCCGGCGATATGGGAAAGCGCCTTCCGGATGGAAACATCGTGGTGACCGGCCGGCTGAACACAATGGTCAAGATCAACGGCAACCGGGTGGAACCCGGAGAGATCGAAGCGGCGATGCGCAGGATCCCGGGGATACAGAACGCCGCCGTGCGGGATTTTGAGGGGGATCGCCGGCAGGTTTTCCTGTGCGCCTATTATGTCGCCGATGAAAGGGTTGACGAAGGCATGATCCGAAGCTGCCTGAAGCAGTCCCTGCCGCACTATATGATTCCCGCCTATTTCACGCGGCTGGACTGGATTCCGCTCAACAGCAACGGCAAGGTGGACCGTTTTGCCCTGCCGAAGCCGGATATCAACGCGAAAGCCAGACCCTATACCGCGCCTGAGACGCCGCAGGAAGAGGCGATCTGCAGGGCGTATGAAAAAGTGCTGCATGTTGATCGGGTTGGCGCAAACGACGATTTCTTCGAGCTGGGAGGCGACTCCCTGTCCACTGCGCTGGCTGCAGCGGAGCTGGAAGCGCTGCGGGTGGATTACAAGGATATTTACACATGGAAAACGCCGCGGGCCATCGCTGTCCGGCTTTCCGAAAAGGATCAGATCGATCTGGATGTGCTCAGCAGCGCCGCCCTCAAACGGGATCAGTATCTGACCCCTTACCAGACCTACTTTTATGACGCGGTTTTGTACTCGCCCGGGCAGACCTCCATGAACAACCCGGTCAGCCTGCGCTTTCCCGGGGAAGCGGTGGATCCGGTCCGGCTGAAAGAGGCGCTGGAAACGGTGTTCGCCCATTATGCGGTCTTCAGCACCGTCCTGTCCCTTGACGGAGAAGGTGTTCCCGTCATGCGCCATGTGCCGGGAAAGATCGTCCGCCCGGAAATCCGGGAGGTTCTGGAACACACGGTGGATATGCTGATGGAGCTGGTGCAGCCATACCGGATGAACGGGGAACTGCTGTACCGGTGCAGGATCTGCAAAACACCGTCCCATGTTTTTCTGGACCTGGATACATGCCACCTGATCAGCGACGGATCGGCGATGGCGAATTTCATGTCCGAGCTTTTCAAGGCCTATCGCGGCGGGAAACTCCGGCAGGACCATTATTACTATTATCTGGAAGACCAGTACCGCCGGCGGAAGGAGCTGGAGCAGGAAGCGGATGCAATTCTGCTGATGAAGCGCTTCAGCCGGGAAGATTACCTGTGTAATCCAAAGCCCGAGCGAATTTCCAGAAAGACCGGGAACGGACGGCTTATAAGCGCCACTTCCCGGACTTTGGGCGAGCTGGAGCGGGGCTGCGGGGCGCTGCGGACCAGCCTTGGCAAGCTCTTTGTCGCATCTGGCCTTCTCGCCTTATCCAGGCTCAGCGGCGAACCCAAAGTGACGGTGGAATGGACGTATCACGGGCGGGATGAAAACTGGAAAAAAGACCTGATCGGAATGACGATTTCCTCCGTCCCGGTCGCGGTGGACTTGGCAGAAATCCGGTCTCCTCAGGCGCTGCTGCGGGAAATTGATGAGCAGAATGAGCAGGGGATGCGCTATGCAGACCTTTCACTGGGCAATAACGGGGTGACCCCCGGCGACCGGGACCGGATGATAGTCGTCTATGAATCCGGGTTCGATATGAATGCCTTCCTGCCGGAAGGAACCGAGGCGACCTATGCTTACGACCGGATGAATGGCATATTCACCAGAGCACAGATCATCCTTTTCAGCACGTCCGATCCAGATTCGCCGGTTCCGTATTATCTGAATTATGATTCCGAACTGTATACGCCGGCACTGGCGGAGCGATTCTGCGGATTGTTTAATGACGCGCTGGCATGGATGATTTCGGGAGGAAAAGCATGAGCACCGGAACGATGAAAAAATATATCGAGGAAGGGATCCGCGCACGGGAGCGCATGGAGGAGGCCAGCAGGCAGGGCAAAAGCATCAGCATGGAAACGCTGATGCGCCTGATCCGGGCGAATGAGGACACGGAATACGGAAAAAAATATCATTTTCGGGACATCCGCTCCTACGCCGATTATGCGCAGCGCGTGCCCTTTTCGGCTTATGAGGATTATGAGCCGTATATCGAGCGGATGCTCTGCTATGGCCAGAAAAATCTGCTCACGGCGGATGAAGTGGTCTATTATGCCCATACCTCCGGCACATCCGGTGCCTCCAAGATGATTCCCTGCACGCAGAGTGCCCTGGATATTCTGTTTACCACGGTCTTCCAGCGCGTGTTCGGCCTGTATGAATTAACCTGCAGGAGCAGGGGCGAAATCGGTATGCCGGAATGCAAAGGGGTCAACCTGATGGAATCCAGGATTGGCTACACGCCCTACGGGGTGGCGCACGGCGCGATTTCGGAAACACTGAACCATTCGGAGGAGACACCTTTTTATAATATCCTTCCGGATGAGCTGGTTTATCCCAGCGCGGAATTTGACCGGCGCCATCTGAAAATGCTGTTCGCGCTGCGCGAAAGGAATCTGAGCTTTCTGATGTCCACTTTTTCACCGACCCTGTATGATATGATCATCTACATCCGCCAGCATTGGCGGACGCTGTGCGACGATATCGAAGCCGGGAAAATCAACGCGGAGGTGGCAGTTGATCCGAAGCTGCGAAAGCGGCTGGAGGCCATCCTGACGCCGGACCCGGACCGGGCGGCAGAAATCAGGGCGACGATGGAAAGCCATGAAAACGGCGCGTTTGTTCCCCTGCTGTGGCCCGATCTGAAGCGGATTGCCACCGTGGGCACGGCCACCTTTGCGCCGTTTATTGACCAGCTGCGCCCGGTGAGCTGGCAATAATCAAGCAGCTGAGCAGGCAGGAATTACGCAGCACAGCTGGCAATTGTCAAGCAGATGACAGGCAGGAATCATGCAGCTCAGCTGGC
>JAFRGU010000271.1 GCA_017433675.1 Clostridia bacterium | reverse complement strand
GAGATCATCACCGCACCCGGAAAGCTCGGCCAGGGGTCCGCGATGTCGCATTTGTTGACGACTTCGATCCGTTTCTGCTCTGTCGCCCCCAGTTCTGCCAGCACCTCCTCGACGGTGTCATGCTGCTTCGCCATCTCTGCGCTGGCTCCGTCGTTCACAATGACGAGGACATCCGCCAGTGCCGCCTCCTCGAGCGTGGAGCGGAAGGCGCTGACCAGCGCATGCGGCAGCTTCCGGATGAAGCCGACCGTGTCCACCAGCAGGTATTCTGTTTTCTCCGGCGTCTCCATCCGCCGGCTCACTGCATCCAGTGTCGCGAAAAGCTGATCCCGGGCATAAACGTCGGAACCGGTCATTTCATTCAGCAATGTCGATTTCCCGCTGTTTGTATATCCCACCAGGGCCACCACCGGGGTCCCGTTCTTTTCCCGGTTCTTCCGGCGGATGTCCCGCTGCTTTTCCACTTCGGCCAGCCGTCTTCTCAGTTCCGTCATCCGTTCCCGGATCCTCCGCCGGTTCATCTCCAGCCGGCTCTCGCCCGGTCCCCGGGTACCGATGCCGCCGGCCAGCCGGCTCATCACCAGCCCCTGGCCGATCAGCCGGGTGCTCTGGTATTGCAGCTGTGCCAGTTCAACCTGCAGCTTGCCCTCCGCGCTGGAAGCTCTCTGCGCAAAAATGTCGAGAATCAGGGTCGTCCGGTCTATCACCTTGATTCGCAGCAGGTCCTCCAGATTTCTCGTCTGGATGCCGGTCAGTTCCTCATCGAGAATACACAGGTCGGCGTCGAGGGCCTGGCATTCCCGTGCCAGTTCCTCTGCCCGGCCCCGGCCGATGAACAGCGCGCCGTCCGGCCGGTCCCGCTTCTGCAGGAACATACCGGCGACCTCCGCGCCGGCCGTCTCTGCCAGCCGCTTCAGTTCCTCCAGGGATTCCATGCTCTCGATCCCCATCAGAACGGCTTTTTCCGTGCCTTCGGAAACCCGGTCTGTTTCCCCGGTTCCGACCAGTTGATCACTTGCTTCGATCTGATCCAGCCAGTCCCGGTCCGGCACCCGGTACCATCGTACCGTTTCGGAGATCCGGACATCCTTTTCCGATTCCAGGAAAGCCGTCTGAACATTCACGGGTTCTCCGTCCTTCACCCCGACCGCGGTCATGGCGTCGTACCGGAAGATTTTCAGTGCGCTGATGTCCACATCGCTCAGATGCCCGTCGCCGTCCGGATGGGTATGGACACACCGCACCCGGCTGAGCCGCTTCGCGTTTCTCCTCAGCCGGAAGTCGATCAGCTCCACATCGCAGTCCGTTCCCACCGCCACGTGTACAATCTCGCCCTCCCGGGTGATATAGACCGCAATTTCCCGGTTCAGCCTGCAGGAATAAGCCGCAAGCTGCTTCATCAGCTCCTTCGGCAGATATTCCCCTTCCTCCGTCTCCAGGTTATACAGGTTATCCAGCTCCGCCAGCATAGCGTCCCGGATCCCCTCAGTGTTTCCATATACGTTGTGTTTCACATGTTCTCCTTTTTATTATCCCCGCGGCATCGACAAAGCGGCGTCTCCGTTTCCGCTCAGGTACAGTGCCGGACCCTTACAGGGAAGGAAGAAGCTCTCCCCCTTTTCCATCCGGATCTCTCCGTCATCCCATTCCAGCTTCAACCCATCCGTCAGAGCCGTCAGAAATCCAAAGTCCTGTACAGCTGGCAGCGTCACCGCTTCTCCCGCCGTCCGGATCAGATCCAGGCTGAAGAAAGGCTCCTCCAGCATTCTGGTCACTCCGGTTTCTCCGCGCCAGTGCTTCGGCTCCGGTGCGTATGCCAGGTTTGTCACGTCAAGTGCCTTGTCCAGATGCAGCTCACGCCGGTTGCCCTGCGCATCCACCCGATCCCAGTCATAGAACCGGTATGTCACATCCGAGCTCTGCTGGATTTCGTACAGCAGAATCCCCGCTCCGATCGCGTGTACGGTTCCGGCCGGAATATTGCATACGTCGCCGGGCTGAACCTTCACTCTGCGGAGCAGCGGCGCCACAGCGCTTCCAGCCTCGCTGGCCGTCTTCAGTGTCTCCAGGCTCGTTCCGGGCCGGATGCCGTAAACCAGCTCTGCACCCTCCGGGCAGTCCAGAATCAGCCAGGCTTCTGTCTTTCCCAGCTTTCCGCCCTCATGCTCCCGGGCGTATCCGTCATCCGGATGCACCTGTACGCTCAGCGCCTCCCGGGCGTCAATCAGCTTCAGCAGGAGCGGGAATGCTTTCCCGGCATACCGTCCGACCCAGGCGCTCCCATGCTCGGCAATCAGGTCGCTCAGCTTTCTCCCCGTGTCATCCGTGCTTTCCAGTCCGGGAATACAGCTGATCTCCAGGCTTTCTCCGGTGATCGCTTCCGTGGTTTTCTTTCCAAAAACCGTTTTCAGCTTTTCCCCGCCCCAGGGGGTGAGCTTCCCGCCCCGGAATGCCGGATGCATCCGGACCGGAATACACGATTCGCGCAGCATTGATTGAATGTCCTTTCTCTTTTGTTTTGAATTCATTGTTGTGGTTGTTCTCCGGATCTCCGGCATATTTCTATTTTCCGGTAGATCCCAGGCCGCCGGTCCGCTCTGTAAAGGAATCTTCTTCCTCAGCCAGGCCATAGGGCAGAAAGATTCCCTGGCAGAACCGCTCCCCCCGGCTGATTATTAAATCCGTATCCGTTGGATTCCGCAGGGATACCTGGATATGCCCTTCGTTCTCCGCAAAAGCGTAATCGCTGTCGATCACACCCACGGTATTGCTCAGCCGGATCTGGTGCCTGAATCCAAGCCCGCTTCGGGGAAACAGCATCAGAACCCATCCTGATTCCATTTCGCAGCGGATTCCTGTCGGGATAACCGCTTTTCCCCCTGCGGGAATCACCGTTTCCACCGGGCTGACAAAATCATATCCGGCGCTGCCCCGTGTAGACCGTTTGGGCATCGGGATCTGATCCGCGGGCATGTAATCCCTTCTCGTCCCCATGTCCTGCCAGTACTGCTGATCGGACACATGCCCGAACTTCGCGATGCTCATCTGGACTCCTTTCTGTATTTCATATCCTTCAATGTGTCCGGGCTTCCGCCCAGGCGTCCGCCAGCGCTCCCAGCTCTGCCAGTGTCAGCTTTTCTCCCCGGATTCTTTCATCCAGTCCGGCTTTACGCATCAGCGTCATTGCCTCCTCCCGGGTAATCCGCAGCGATGCGCACAGGCCGTTGGTCATAGTCTTGCGCCGCAGAGCAAAAGCGGCCGTCACGATCTGGAAGAAGCATTTTTCATCCTTCACGCTTACAGCAGGTTCCTTCCGGACCGGCATCACGATGAACGCGCTGTCCACCTTGGGCGCCGGTGTAAAGCAGGCAGCCGGCACCTCCCGGGCCAGGTATGGCTCACACATCCACTGGCAGCGCACGGCCAGCGGACCCCAGCCATCCTCTCCCGGCCGGGACAGAATCTTTTCCGCCACTTCCCGCTGCACCATCAGAGCAATTCGGCGGATGGGCAGCTCTTCCGTCAGCAGCCGGGTAATCAGCGGCGTCGTAATATAATAGGGGATATTCGCTGCGACGGTGAAGGGGCTGCGCAAATCCTTCGTAATCTCTCCCAGGTCTGCGGTCATCACGTCCCCCTGGATCAGGGTGAAGTTTTTATAATCGGTCATATATGCCTTCAGCAGCGGAATCAGCCGCTCGTCCAGTTCAAGGCTCAGCACATGATGCGCCTTCCGGCACAGATGCTTCGTCAGGCTCCCTGTTCCGGGGCCGATCTCCAGGACATCCTCATCTGTGTTTATACCGACATCCTCTGCCAGTTCTGCCAGCAGATCCTCGTCATAGATGAAATTCTGCCCCAGACTCTGCCGGTATTTCAGATTGCTTTCCCGGATCCGATCCTTCGTCTTGCTCACATTTCCACCCCCGCTTGCTCCAAGTATACCATAAACTGCAACAAAAAAGCGATATCCGAAGATATCGCTTTTTTGTACCTCATTCATCAGAACTTCAGCGGATTCACCCGAATGCCGGGGCCCATGGTGCTGGAGAGATAAATGCTCCGCATATAGGTTCCCTTGGCGGCGGCGGGTTTGGCCTTGTTAATGGCAACCACCAGCACATTCAGGTTTTCCTGCAGCTTTTCCTTGCCGAAGGAAACCTTGCCGATCGGGCAGTGGATAATGGCGGTCTTGTCCAGACGATATTCCACCTTACCGGCTTTGATATCGTTGACAGCCCGGGTAATATCCATGGTCACGGTACCGCTCTTGGGGTTGGGCATCAGGCCCTTCGGGCCCAGAATCCGGCCGATCCGGCCGACCATACCCATCATGTCGGGAGTCGCCACGCAGACGTCGAAATCGAACCAGTTTTCCTGCTGGATCTTCTGGATCATTTCCTCGGCGCCCACATAATCCGCGCCCGCAGCTTCCGCTTCCTTGGCCTTGTCGCCCTTGGCGATCACCAGCACCCGGATGGTGCGGCCGGTGCCGTGGGGCAGTACCACTGCGCCGCGGACCTGCTGATCCGCATGCCGGGGATCCACGCCCAGGCGGACGGAGATTTCCACGGTTTCGTCGAACTTGGCTTTGCCGGTCTGCAGCACCAGATCCACGGCTTCTTCGGGATCATACTGCTTCAGATGGTCGATGAGCTTCAGGCTCTCGTTATACTTCTTTCCGTGCTTCATTCTCATCCACCTCCCTTATTCTTCCACCGTAACGCCCATGCTCCGGGCCGTACCGGCGACCATGCTCATGGCCGCTTCCAGGCTGCCGGCGTTCAGGTCAGGCATCTTGATGGTTGCAATCTTCTGCACCTGCTCCTTCGTCAGCTTGCCCACCTTATCCCGGTTGGGACGGCCGCTGGCGGTTTCGATGCCCAGCTCCTTCTTGATCAGGACGGGCGCCGGAGGAGTCTTGGTGATGAAGGTGAAGGTCCGGTCGGTGTACACGGTGATCACCACGGGGATGATCAGGCCCGCGTCCTTGGAAGTCCGGTCGTTGAATTCCTTGCAGAATCCGGGGATGTTCACGCCGTGCTGGCCCAGAGCAGGACCGATTGGCGGAGCGGGTGTCGCCTTGGCGGCGGGAACCTGCAGCTTGATGTATGCAGCTACTTTCTTTGCCATTTTTCAGGCACCTCCTAAAATAATGTGGTCAGGCGGATGCTTCGCTGGTACCTGAAGCCGGAACCATTGAAAAGCATCCTCCCACGCGCCGGTTTTTCACCGGCGCCGGCTGCGGCGTTCGGGTTTTCAGAATTATCTGTAAAACCGGGCGGGCAGCCTCGCAAAGAGACATGAGCCTCTGTCGCGTCTTTTCGTCGGAAAGACTTTAGTCTTCCTTCTGGACCTGATCCAGATCCACTTCCACCGGCATCTCCCGTCCAAGGAACATCTGCACCTTGACGGTCAGCTTGCCGCGGACGGTGTCCACATCCTCCACAACGCCGGTGAAGTTCTCCAGGGGGCCGGACAGGATCCGGACGTTTTCGCCGATGGCGAACCCGAAGTCAACGGAGGACTGCTCGGTATTGAGCATCATGTCGACTTCCTCCTGGGTCAGCGGAACGGGCTTGGAATCAGGACCCACAAAGCCGGTTACGCCTCTGGTGTTCCGAACGACGTACCAGCTTTCGGTCGTCTCGATCATATGCACCAGAACATATCCCGGGTACACCTTGCGGGTGCTTTTGACCCGCTTGCCGTTCCGGATCTCCACAACTTCTTCCATGGGGACCCGGACTTCAAAGATCAGGTCCTGCATGCCGTTGTTTTCGACGGACTTTTCCAGTGTATCCTTGACTTTGTTTTCATACCCTGAGTAGGTATGGATGACATACCAGCAGGGCTCCTTCTTCGTTGATTCTGCCATGATTATTTCCCCTCAGCAGCTTCAGCGTTTTCTCCTGCAGCTTCCTCAGTTGCGCTTTCCACAGCGGCGGCAGCTTCTTCGGCCGCCCCTTCCGTGGCGGTCTCAGCGGCTTCCTTCGCCGTATCAGTTGCCTGCTCTGCGGTCTCGGCCGCTTCCTTGGCAGCTCCCTCCACGGCTTCAGCGGCTTCTCCGGCAGCTTCTTCAGCGGTTTCAGTGGCTTCCTCAGCGACTTCTTCCGCAGTTTCCGCTGTTGTTGCAGCCGTCGCAGTGGAAGTATTACCCGGAATCAGGCTCCGCACAGCAGCGGATGCGCCCATATCCAGCAGACCGATTACAACGCCCATGACCAGCATGAAGGCCAGCACGATGATGGAGTAGGAGATCAGCCGCTGTTTGGACGGCCAGGTCACCTTCTTCAGTTCATAGTACATGTTCCTGAAGGGCTTTGCTATCCTCTGGGGAAGCGTCTTGAACCAGTTCAGGATCTTCGCCACTTTGCCGGGCTCAGCCTTTTTCGCTGGTGTCTTCTTTTCCTCAGACATCTTCTTTCACATCCTCACAGTTCATGTGTGCTCAGACTCACTTGGTCTCGCGATGAGCGGTATGCTTCTTGCAGAAGGGGCAGTACTTCATCAGCTCGACACGGTCAGGCGTGTTCTTCTTGTTCTTCATGTTGTTGTAGTTCCGCTGCTTGCACTCGGTGCAGGCCAGGCAGATCTTGTTGCGGGCAGCGTTAGCCATTGCTTTTCCCTCCCGTTTTTATGCAGTCTAGCTTATTCGATGACCTTGGCCACGACGCCGGAACCCACGGTACGGCCGCCTTCACGGATAGCGAAGCGCAGTCCCTGTTCCATGGCGATGGGGGTGATCAGGGTGATCTCCATGTCAATGTTGTCGCCGGGCATAACCATTTCCACGCCCTCCGGCAGCTTGATGTTGCCGGTCACGTCCGTCGTCCGGAAGTAGAACTGCGGACGATAGCCGTTGAAGAACGGGGTGTGACGGCCGCCTTCTTCCTTCGTCAGCACGTACACCTGTCCGATGCAGTGCGTGTGCGGATGAATGCTGTTCGGCTTCGCCAGCACCTGGCCGCGCTCGATTTCATTCCGCTGTACGCCGCGCAGCAGCGCGCCGATGTTGTCGCCCGCTTCCGCCTGGTCCAGCAGCTTGTGGAACATTTCAACGCCCGTCACAACCGTGGTCCGCTTCTCATCCGTCAGACCGACGATTTCCACCTGGTCGGACACCTTCACGGTACCGCGCTCAACACGGCCCGTCGCCACGGTGCCGCGGCCGCTGATGCTGAACACGTCTTCAACAGGCATCAGGAAGGGCTGATCCGTCGCGCGCTTGGGTTCCGGAATGTAGCTGTCCACCGCATCCATCAGTTCCCAGATGCACTTGCAGGCCGGCTCGTTGTCCACGTCCGTGCCGCCGTTGGACACATATTCCAGTGCCTTCAGCGCGCTGCCGCGGATGATCGGGATGTCGTCGCCCGGGAAATCATAGCTGCTCAGCAGCTCGCGGATTTCCATCTCCACCAGCTCCAGCAGCTCTTCGTCGTCCATCATGTCCGTCTTGTTCAGGAACACGACGATGTAGGGCACGCCCACCTGACGGGCCAGCAGAATGTGCTCGCGGGTCTGGGGCATCGGGCCGTCGGGAGCGGATACCACCAGGATCGCGCCGTCCATCTGCGCCGCGCTGCAGTAATTCCTTTGTCACAGGTAGACTGTATCCTTCAAGTTCCTTGTATACTAAATCTGTCAGATTCATAAGCCTTTCCCATAATTCCGAAGGGTTTTCATTGGTGATAAATGTGCTCCGGATCGCAGCTTTTTCAGCT